>JAJYGU010000006.1 GCA_021784975.1 Planctomycetota bacterium | reverse complement strand
CGACCCTCGCGATCACGTGGCCGCCGGTTTGCAGGCTCTGGAAGGGGCAATCACGCCGCGGACGGCGTGGCTGATCGAGCATCACCTCGAAGCCCTAGCGCTCGGCGAAAGCACGTTGGGTCTGCGGCTCCGTCGCCGGCTGGAACAATCGGAGAGCTGCGACGAACTGAGGTTGCTGGCCGACTGCGACCGTCGCGGCCGAATGGTCGGCATGCGGGTACCCGACGTGCCAGAGGCGCTGGCGTATCTGCGAGACCTGTCGGAGGCGTGCGGCGACGGTGAGGAGTAGTTGTTCCGCAGCCTGTATTCGTCACTCCACGTGACGACTTCCTTACGCGGAGCGTGAGGAGCACGTCCCCGCCGCCTCACTTGGCGCCAACGTCATAGCACCAAAGCCGGTCGTGGTAGCGGAGGTACAGCTTGCCGTGGAGTAGGACCGGGTGCGCCCAAGCATCGCGGACCTTGTGCGGCAGCAGTTGGAACCGGCCGTTGACCTCGAACCTCTCTCGGGCAGGCTTCACCAGAGACACTTGACCGTCCACGCCCAAGCAGTACATCCGCCCGTCGGCAAAGACAGCCGAGCCGATCGTCAAACCGGTGAACTCGTAAAGCGGCTGGCCGGTGGCCCAATCCAGGCAAAGCCACGTTCGGTGCTTTTCGTAGCCGCTGCCGATCAGCAAGCCGTTGACCAGCAGGACCGAACCGGTACAGGTGTCCAAAGTGGTCCGCCAGACGTTTTCCGCCTTCCAGCCGGTCTTCCCCGGCCGCAAGCGGTAACAGGCGCCGAAGGCGTAGGCGGTCACGTAGAAAACGCGGCCGCCGTCGAAGTTCGGCATGGTGACGTTAACGCCATAGGTGTTCTTGAGCGGGACCGTCCAGAGCAGCTTGCCGGTGTCGGCATCGACCCCGAATCCGTGGGCGGAGGAGCAATTGGCCACGATCCGGCGACCGGCGTAGCGGAACAGCAACGGCGACGAATAGGTGGCTTTGTCGGCGTCCAAGGGCGGGGTCGTCCAGATGGTTTGGCCATTCTGCTTGTCCAAGGCGGCCATCAAGGCGGTCCCGCTTCCCGGAGTCACGAGCAGGTGGCGGCCGTCGACTAGCAGGCACTCGGCGAAGGCCCAGGTGATCTCGGATGCCTGGAAACGCTGCGTCAGGTCGCAGGCCCAAAGCTCCTTGCCGGTGGCGGCGTCCAAACACGCCACTCGGCCGTGGGCGTTCAGGTGATAGAGCTTTCCCTCGGAATAGGCACAACATGCCCGGCAGCCATGATAGGAGCCGGTCCAGGCCTTCCCGTTCTTGGCCTGCCACTGGGGCTTGCCGCTAAGGTCGAAGGCAAAGATCACCAGGTCATCGTCCACATCGCCAGTGACATACAGCCGATCGCCCACCACGATGGGCGACGACCAGCCGTAGCCCAAGCCGCCGATCTTCCAAACCAGCGGCGGCCCGCCCTTCGGCCAAGTGGGAGCGAGACCTTTTTCGTCTGAGGTGCCGTCGCGCCGCGGGCCGCCGAACTGGGGCCAATCGGGCTCGGGGGAGGCTATAATCCCGCCCGGATCAACTTCTGCTGCCGATTCGTCACCGGGTACTGCGGCTTGCGAATCCTCGGTCTGGGAGGCTGCGGAGGATGTCGACGGCGGCTCACCACAGGCCGGCAGAAGCAGGCATAGTGCCAGGAGACCTAGCTGCCCGACCGCCTTAGCGCGGCCAATCCGCATGTGATGGACTCCCGAGAGGCTTTGCTTACGCTGGAGACATCATACCTTCCGCAGCCGCGCTTGACGACCCGAAGGCGGAGGGCGGAAGGCGGAAGACGGAGGGCGGAAGGAACACCGACCTTGAGCTATGAGCCATGAGCTTATCAACTCAAAGCTCTCAGCTCAAAGTACCGCGGACTCAACCGGCCACCGGTGACGGATTGATTGTCCCGAAGGGTCCGGTGGGAGCTGGGGCCGCGGCGGGGCGCTTCGGAGCCACCCTGGCGGCGGTGGGCAGTTTGAGTGTAAAGGCCGTACCCCGGCCCACGGTGCTGTCGACGCGGATCCGCCCGTGATGGGACTCGATGATGTCGCGGCACATGGACAGACCCAGACCGGTGCCGCCCTTGCCGCTCTCGTCGGGGCCCTTTTTGGTAGTGAAGAACGAGTCGAAGATCCGCGGCAGCTTGTCCGGCGGAATGCCGCAGCCACTATCGCGGACTACCAGGTCGATCATGTCGTTCTCCGCGTCGTAGAGCAGCTTGACCCATAATCGGCCGCCGCCCGGCATCGCCTGCCGGGCATTGATCAACAGGTTTAGGAGTATTTGCTGGATCTGATTGCCGTTGACGTGCGCAGATGGAACCGCCTGGTACTGCTTCTCCACGATCACTCGATACTTGTTCATTTCGCGTTCCAACAACACCAGCGTATCATCGACCAAGCGGGCCAGATCGGTAGGCTCCTGCCCCGCCGAGCGGTTCCGGGCGACGGCTAACACGGTGTTGGTGATCTTGGAAGCCCGGTCGCTGGCGGCGAGGATCTTTTCAAAGCATTTGTTGCGGGTGGGGGTATCTTGGTGCCGCATCCCCATCTTGGCATAGTTGATGATCGTCATCAGCACATTGTTGAACTCGTGCGTGGTTGTGCTGACCAACTCGCCCAAGGCCGTCATCTTCTGGGCTTGCGTCAGTTGTTGCTTCAGCAACTCAATCTGCTGCTGCAGCCCAAGGCCATCATTCCTGCCGTCCGTCGCCACGATCACCACCCTGTCTTCGAAAGAAGCTTAGAATCTCTGGATCACACAGAACGCCAGCTTCACCCGGATAGCCCAGTGCCAACGTTCTCGCTGTCTTCTCGGGGCTTTGCGTCTTAACTCTTTATGCAACTAGGACTTGCCTCTGTTCGGGGTATCGTCGAACTCGGCTGGGCAACCTTAACGCAAGCGGACATAATCCGACTGCCCGAACTATGGGACTTGGGTGGGGCAGCCGGATTACGGCGGATTGGGGAAGCTGGGATGCAGGCGGATGATACGACGCGTCTTTATCGGTGTGCATCAGTGTTCAGTTCATCTGTGTCTCCGCCGTCGTGGCCCGCTCCGTACAGCCCCTGCGATTGGATGTACATTTCCACGGCGCGAGGAACGCGGTAGCGGATGCTGTGGCCCTGCGAAACCAGCCGGCGAATCTGCGTGCTACTTAAGCCAACCTCGGGCATTTCGACCTGATGTTGGCGAATCAGATCCAGCCGCTCCGAAGGCACGATCTCCGATAGGCAGGCGAAATCGACGGGGGCCGTGTCGGGACGCCGGACCACCACCGGCAAGGCCAACCGGCACACGCGAGCTGGGCTGCGCCAGTTGGGAAGGTCCGAGAACATGTCCGCGCCCATCAGGAAAAATAGTTCGCGCGATGAGTCTTCTTCCTGAAAATGGGCAAGGGTGTCTACGGTATAGTTGACCCCTCCACGGTCCACTTCATGCCGGCACACCGAGAATGCCGGGTTGCCGGCGATCGCCAGCTCGATCATCTCGATGCGTTGGGCGCCCGGCGTCAACTCGTGGTCCTGCTTGTGGGGCGGCACGGCAGCCGGCAGGAACCAGACCGCGTCCAGCCGGCGTTGCTCCCGACAGCACTCGGCCAACAGCAAGTGGCCGAGGTGGATCGGATCAAAGCTTCCGCCCAGGATGCCAAGTCGCATATCTTTTCTCGCCGGACTAGCAAGGGAGCTTCACCCGACGGCAAATCGAGCTTCGGGCGCCGGTACCGCTACTACTCGGGTAGCTCGGCCGGCTCACCGTCGGCGATCGCCCCCAGATAACAGAACAATTGTTTATCGATCTTGTTGATCAGGAAGTGGACCGTGCCGTCGGCCATGCCGAAACTGGCCCCTTCGGGGTGATCGCTGCCGGGTGATTCGAAGAAGTTGTTGTTCATACCGCCGGTCTGGTAAAGCCCCCCCGTCTCGCTCTTCGCGGTGGTAAACAAGGTGGCTACTCCTCCCAGGGCCCAGCCGTCCTGGCTGGTGCGCTGGCCGATCGATCCGTCCAATCGCTGCAGCTCGCCGGTGAGGATGGTGTGCGAGGTGCCATCCTTGATGGCCATAAAGCCGATCGCGTAATTGGGGGGAAAAATGCCGATCACCTTGGGATTGTCCCAGCGTTCGTCCGCAATCGGGGTATTGGCGAACTTATGATGATCGGTGCTGTCGCTTTCGTTGTCCCAACCGTTGCCGGCCCCCAGGCAGCCGCCGTAGTCGGTGCCGCCGCCGGTCCAACCCGAGTCGATCATGCGGCCGGAGTCTTTCAGGCGGAGTCTGTGGCGGCGGCTGGGACAATAGAAAACGGCGATATCGGTTTGTGCGGCGGCCGCATTGCCGCGGACATTGGTCCTGAAATCCCAACTCTTGTAGAGATTCACTTGGTCAAGATACGGCAGGATCATGACCATCCAACTGGCGCCGCTCCGCCCTGATCCATCGGCCGCCGACGCCTCGGTCCAGGGGTCCCAGGCCGGGTAGGCGCCGGTGGAGACGGTGCAGCCGGGCGGAAAGGTCTCGGCAAATTGGCTGTAGCTATGCAGGGCCACGCCAATCTGCTTGAGGTTGCTGGCGCAGCGGGCCCGCCGGGCGGCCTCGCGGGCCATCTGCACCGCCGGCAACAGCAAAGCCATCAACAGCATGAGGACCAGAGCCACCACCAGGACCTCGACTAGAGTGAAAGCGAGTGGGGCGTGGGGCGGAAGGAAGAGATGAGTTCGGAGGGCCGAAGGCGGAAGGACGAAAACCTTCATCCCTCCCCCCTCCGAACTTCGCCCTGGTTCATCGCTCCGCCCTCCACCATCCCCGTCGATCCCCGACCCCCGACCCCTGGCCTCGGACCTCGGACCTTTACGCTTCATCGCTTGCGTTCCTTGGTAGAGCACCGGATGCCGAGGACTGGGACGGATGGTAATAGCGGAACGGTCTTTCTAACGCGGCGGCATCATTGCGAGGCATCGGATTCAAGATCGAAATTAATGTACCGAGGCATGCTGGAAGAGACAATCCTCGGGCGGAAATTCTGGCCGAATTGGCGAAAATCGGCCTTTCTCCGGGGGGGTGATTTCGCTACACTCTTCGCCGCCTTTTCTTTCCAGAGTGTCCAAATTTGCCAGGACAGGCAGATGAAAATTGCTAGCCCTAATCGATCCCGGCCGCGTCTGTCGGTAGCGATGGTTGTCCGCAATGAAGAGGGCGTGTTGGCCGAGTCGATCGAAAGTGTTCGCTCGATCGCCGACGAGATGATCCTTCTGGACACTGGTTCCACCGACAAGACGGCCACCGCCGCTTGGAGACTGGGGGCCACCGTGGCCAAAATGGCCTGGCAACACGACTTCGCGGCTGCGCGGAACCGTTGCCTCGACCTGCTGACCGGCGATTGGGTCCTCTGGCTCGACGCCGGCGAACGGCTGGCTGCCGAAGCGGCCATGCTGTTGCGAACGTTCGTGGATCGCAGCGCCGACGCGGGCAAGGCCTATCGGTTGACCGTCGCGATTCCGCCAGCCGACGGAGGGGAAATTGGCGGCGAGGAGATTGCCCAGATTCGCTTGGTACCGGCGCAAGCCGGCCTGCGGTTCTCAGGCCGAGTCCGGGAGACGCTGCAACCGGCACTTGAGGCGCAGGGGATGAAAATCGAGGCCGTTGCCGCGCGGATCCTGCGGCACCCCCGTCAGCACGACCAGGCGTGGAAGACGCTGAAGGCCGATCGAAACCTGACCTTGGCGGCGCTGGAGGCGGCCGACCATGCCGTCCCCGTGCCGCGACTGCTGTTGACCGAAGGGGAGGCGTATTGCACACTGGGAATGTTCGATCAGGCCCGACACGCCTATCTAGCCGCCCTCGATGCCGCGCCGCCGGCTTCGACGGCCATGCTGGAGGCCTATTATGGCCTGTTGGGCTGCTATGCCGGTGATCCCTTCCTGGCCCATCATCAGTTGCGCGTGTGTGTGGAAGCCTTGGGCGTGTTTCCAACCGACACACAGTTGCTGCTGACGCTGGGAAATTACTTGTATACGAGGAACCATGTGGAGACGGCCGTAAAGGCGTTCGACACGGCGGTCCGCTTCGGCCGCGTGAACCCGGAGGTCTGGCACCTGGGTGACCTCGGCAAGCTGGCGGAAATGTGTCTGAACGCGGCCTTGGGACTCCGCGACGCCTCGCCGCCGGCCCAGCCCGCGCTGAAGCCGCCCGTCGCGGGCCTGCCGGGCAGGATGTTGCGTCTCGACCACCCTGCCCCTTCCAAAGAGGCCAGCCCAGGCCACCTGCCGCTGCCCAGCGATGCCCTTTCGAGCCACACCATCTCGTTGTAAGGCCACCGCGGGTTCGAGCGGGGATGGGCACAATGGTTGCGGTCGGCAAGGCCGGCCGTCCCGATCGACACCGAGCATGCTGGGCGTGCTGCCCGATAGGGGGCACCGTGGCCGGCAAGCCATAAGAATGCCCATCGTTGCCCCTTTCACTCCGCCCCTGGAAATCGGCTTGCGGGGCGTTGACAGACAACAGAGATTGGTTCACAATTCGGCGCTAGCCGCTTAACCTGCGCAACCGCGCTAGCGGACGCAGAACTCATAGGCTTCTGAGGCAACATTCATCATAGACAGGCCCGCGCAATCTCGCGCGGCTCGGACAGTCGGCGGCAGATTATCACTGGTCGATACGGCGAGTCATTTCTTTCCGATCTAATTCAACCAAGGAGTGCGCCATGTCCTATGAGATCAACCCCGAACCGTGGCTCCCGCGTGAAGCCGGCATCGTGTGGCCTGACAGGGCGGGCGGCCAAAGCCCGTGTGTGGCGATGGCCCACGAAGAGGAGGAAGACGACGACATCGACGACGACGATTTCGACGACGATTTCGACGACGATTTCGAGGAGGACTTCGACGACGATTTCGAGGAGGATTTCGACGAAGAGGAAGACGAAGGAGACGAAGATGAAGGCGAAGATGGGGAAGTCGAGGGGATGGAGACCGAGGATGCGGACGATTTCTAGGTAGTGATTCGGGCTCATGGAGATGGACCGTGTGCCACTGCAATAGACGGCGGCACGTGTGAGTTGCTACACGGGACGCCCGGGAACCGTTTTGGCCGGAGAATGAGGGATTATGCGGCCGTCCAAGAACAAGCTGGGGACTGTCCCAATT
>JAJYGU010000242.1 GCA_021784975.1 Planctomycetota bacterium | reverse complement strand
GATGAGAGATGAGAGATGAGAGATGAGAGATGAGAGATGAGAGATGAGAGATGAGAGATGAGGGATGAGGGATGAGGGATGAGGGATGAGGGATGAGGGCTTTGCCGCCTTCTCGGGCTCAGTGGCGCCCCTTGGTCGCCAAGGGGCGTGGGTTCCGCGCACCGACTCGCTTCTTGGCGGCGGTCCTGGCCGACCAATTGAAGGCAAATTCGAACCAACCGCGAAAAGCGGCGGTGAGCCAGGCCTCGAAACCGCCTCGTTCCGCCGAGAGCACGACATAGGGATTCTCGGCGGCAGCCAGGACCTTCCGGCTGCTGCCGGGCACGGCTTGCTTCCACGAACAGATGCCGAGATAGAATTGGGAGTCGTTGATTGCCAGCCCGTGCCAGTTCGGAACATACTCGTATCCGTGAACCACGATACTGACTTTTCTCTTCCCTAACCCGCGATGCTCACGGTACAGGGCCGCCAGGGCGCTCAGTTTGTCGTAGCTCTTGCGGACCTCGTCCGGCCAGTCGGGATGGAGATACCCCAGGTGCTTCCAGCCGGGATCGAGCATGGCGATGGAGATGGCGATATCGCATTCGGAAACGGAATCCACCAGGGTCCGCAGCAGGTCGGGAAGGATCGGCGCGCCATATTCCATGCCCGCATCCAGCCACTTGATGTCCAGCCGGTGCGTGGCCCCAAGTGCCCTGAAGCACTCTTGCTCGATTTCGTTGTGGGCAAAATTGAACTTGGGGAATCGCAGGGAGACTTTGCCCTTGAGGTGCTCGGGCAGGCCGTCGGCATTCGTGGATGCCTGGACGTTCAGACCCGACAGAGTAGGGCTCGACGTCCAGTCGTGGTCCATGGATTCGGGTGAGGCCGCCGTCTCCTCGCCCCCGAGGCGTTGCAGAAACTGGCGCAGCTCGGTCTCGCTTTCGGCCGGCCTTCCCTCGAGGCTCAACTGGATCTGATCCGGGTTGGGCGCGGTGGCCGCCAAAGCGACCACGTGCTCGCGGCCGTCTTTGAAGGCGGCAACAACCCTGTGAATCGAGCAGACATTGGGGGCGGCTCGAGGTGATCCAAAGACCTTCTCCAGCCAGCAGGTCTCCCTTTTCCCGCAGTTGTTGATCAGATCATAAAGCTGAACCACCCATTTTTGGCCCTCGCTTCTTACCTGGAAGGGCCCATCCCTTCGCTGGAGGAAATGGAGCTTACAGCGAGCGAAGAACACCAGCAACGGCACCGGATTATACCGGCTTGGCAGATCGTAGGGCTTCAGGACGACCGGATTTTCGTCTTGAAACAGGGCCACTCGGCTCTTGGACAGGCGGACCGTGCCGCGGTTGATCTTGGCTTCCAGGACTATTTGGGCTCCCGTGCTCATCGGGGCTACTCGGGACTCTTACTATCGTAATACGACCGTCAGGACCGGTTTACGTCCGTCAAACAAAGTTATTGCGTCAGGGGGGGCCACCCCGCACTGGCTATAATCGGGCTTGTCGGCGACCAACCGCCTGGTCCGCCGCGGGGGCCTGCCAAAACAATCGCGAGTGCGCCATTCCGCAGCGCTCGCGGCGCGGGCCAAGACGCCATTATACCATGCCGCACCAGATGCTCAAACGAGGTTCTGGGGCCCAGCCAAGGGCTGGGAACTGACCAGAAAGGAGGTGCATTCTCAGCTATCGGACGGGCAGAGAGGGCGACGAGGCATTGCGTTGTGCGTTTAGTTGGTTTTCTTTCTGTTTGTCAACTCTCGTCTCGAGGAGTTTGCCATGAGTCGGTCCAAATCTCATCGCGGCTTCACCTTGGTGGAGCTCCTGGTGGTCATCGCGATCATCGGGATCTTGATTTCGCTGTTGTTGCCGGCGGTGCAGGCCGCCCGCGAGGCCGCCCGCCGGGCCCAGTGTGTCAACAACCTCAAGCAGCTCAGCCTGGCCTGCTTGAACCACGAGTCGGCCGTGAAAACCTTTCCCACCGGCGGCTGGGCGTTCTGCTTCCTCGGTCATCCCGACTGTGGCGTAGGCGCGAGCCAGCCCGGCGGTTGGTTGTTCAACATCCTGCCCTACCTGGAACAGTCGCCCCTGTACAAGCTGCAGCAGGGCTTGACCAGCGGCAGCATCCCCACCACCCTACAGGTCGCTGCACAAACGGTTATTCAGACGCCCTTGGCGGCCTTCTACTGCCCGAGCCGGCGTCCGGTGCAGACCTATCCGAACCTCACCACGAAGGTTGACCCGTCAGCGGCCGCCGCCGACACCGCCTTTGGGCTGACGGGTGACCAATGGATCCTCTACGATGTCAGCAACACGAGCAGCAAGCCCTTGGTCAGCGGCATCACCGCTTGCGGCCGCAACGATTACGCCGGCAATGCCTGCGCCTGGCTCGATGTGAACGAGCTCGCTCAGGCTAACCCAACCTCGCCTCTGGCGATCGCTCTGGGAACTGCAATTGCTCTTGGTCCTGCTGCCTGCCAACCGTACCTGTCAAATCCGGCGTATGTTGAAAGCATCAAGGCGTTGATCGGGACCCAGCCCGGCGGCCAGGGGGGCCTCATTGTCCCACTATACCCGGTCGCGATTGCCCAGGTCTCCGATGGCACCAGCAACGTCATCCTCTGCGGCGAGAAGTACATGGACCCGAACCAGTACTTGACCGGAACCGAGCACGGTGATGAATGGTGTACCTTCGGGGGCTACGATCCGGAAACCGAGCGATATAGCCATATCCCGGTGCAGGACCAACCGGGGGTCGTACTGGCCGATTATTGGGGCAGTGCGCACGCCGGCATGTGCAACATGGCCTTCTGCGACGGCTCGGTCCACCAGATCAGCTACGGCATCTCGACCACGATCATGACCGATCTTTGCAACCGCGCCGACGGCGCGGCCATCGACGCCAGCATGTACTAACCGAGGGCAAACCGCTGGGATCAGGCATCCGGCCGCCCGTGGGAGAGCCCATCCTCCGACCAGCCCTCGGCGCCCACCAAGGGCACGAAGCGGCAGGCAGAAAGCTCGGTCACCTGCGGCGCCCCATGGACCTTGCCGACGGCCTGCAAGATCTGGCAATCGCGATCGCCGATGGGGATCACCAGGATTCCGCCCTCGACGAGTTGGGCAAACAGCGGCGACGGGACCTCGGCGGCCATGGCGGCCACGATGATGCGGTCGTACGGCGCGCGAGCGGCCCAGCCGAGCGTGCCGTCGCCAACCACCAGGGTGACGTTGCGATATTCCAGTGCGGCGAGCCGAGCGGCCGCCTGGGCCGACAAGGGCGGGTGCCGCTCGATGCTGATCACCTCTCGGGCCAACTCGGCCAGAACGGCGGCCTGGTAGCCGCTGCCGGTGCCGACTTCCAACACCGTCTCGCTGCCGCTCAGCCGCAAGGCCTGAGTCATCAGCCCCACGATGTAGGGCTGGCTGATGGTCTGGCCGCAGTCGATGGGCACGGCCCGATCGGCATAGGCCTCGCCCCGCTGCCGTTCGGCGAGAAATCGCTCGCGGGGCACCTTGGCCATGGCGGCCAGCACCCGCGGGTCATGGATTCCGCGGTCCTCCAGTTGTCGATGGAGCATGTCCGCTTTCGCGGCTGGCAGATTGATGTCCATCGGGCTAACGGCCCTTCCAAGGAAGGTGGGCACCGAGATAGATCAGGCCAAAGACGACGATCGGCACGAGAATCGCCAACAGCATCCATCGTGCGGCGTGCCAACGGCGGGCCCACGGGCGTTGCGGCCGCAGCCGATCGCAACGGCCGGTCAACGGCACCGAATCGGGGTCCTCCAACTCCACCTTCATGGCCGCCGCCGAGATATAGCGATCGTAGGGCTGCCGTTCCAGGGCGTGCAACAGGATCTCTTCCACCTGCGGGGAAAGCTCCGGGTTCCACTTCCGCGGCGCCACCGGGTCGCCCGCCAGGCGAGCGTGCATGATCGCATAGGGATTAGTCCCCTCGAAGGGCAAAGCTCCGGTGACCATCTCGTAGAGCATGACCCCGAGGCTGTAGAGGTCGGTGCGAGCGTCGCCGCGTTTCCCCTTGACCTGTTCCGGGGCCATGTAATCGGGGGTGCCCAACGAGGCCGAAAAGCCGGAGAAAGTAAGTCGCCGCGAACCGGCCGCCTTGGCGATGCCCAAGTCCATCAGCCGAATACTGCCGTCGTCGCACAGCATGATGTTTTCCGGCTTCAAATCGCGATGAACCACGCCCTGGCCGTGCAGATATTCCAAGGCCTCGCAAATGCGGCGGGCAATCGCCAGGGCGTCGGCCACCGGCATCCGTTCGACACTCCGCAACACCTGACGCAGCGTCTGGCCCTGCAGGTATTCCATCACGATATAGGGGCGGCTCTTCTCTTCCACCGGCACGATCCGCAAGATAAACCGATGCCGCAGGGTCTTGCCGATCGACTCCTCGCGTTGAAAGCGGGAGTAGAAGGCCGGATCGCTCTCGAATTGCATGAAGGGGATCTTGACGGCCACCGGCTGGCCGCTTTGCAGATCCTGAGCCTTGAAAATCGAGGCCATGCCGCTGCGGCTGATCAAGTCGGTAATGCGGAACCGGCTATCCAGCACCTGGCCGACCTCGATCTCGTTGCTTACGGGCAACTCGCGCTCTTGGTAGATCGGCTGCCCGCGGTAGAACATCACGTCTTCGACGCGATCGATCCGCACGATCTGCACGGAGAGGTTGTCGTCGGTGCCCCGCTTCTCGGCCAGGGCCACCAGCTCGCGGCAGGCGTCCTCGGGGGAAGCGTGGGTGACGATTTCGCCGATCTCCTCGGGGGTAACGCAATTGTGCATCCCGTCGGAGCACTGCACCAGATAGTCGCCGCGGTTGACTTGCACGACATAATAATCGACCTGGATGGTCGGGTCTTTGCCCATGCTGCGAGTAAGCACGCACCGCATGTCGCTGCTGGCCGCCTCATGCGGCGAGATCAATCCCAACCGCAGTTGCATGGCGGCGTAGGAGTGGTCGGTGGTGATTTGTCGGGCCAGCCCATTCTGAATCAGGTAGACGCGGCAATCGCCGACGTGGCCGATGCTGACTTCGTTGTTCCGCAGGAGCGAGACCGTCAAGGTGCTGGCCATCCGCCCCTGCTCGCGTTGGGCCATGCTCTGGTCGTAGATGGCGGTGTTGGCGGCGGTGAACATCCGCCAAAGGGCCTGCTTGGGTTGCAGCCCACCCTGTCCGTCCCGGAAGATCTTCAGGGCGGTCTCGACGGCCAGCCGGCTGGCGAGGTCGCCGTGGCCTTGCCCGCCCACCCCATCGGCGATTGCCGCCACCGCCCCGCGGCTGCGCTGCTCTTCCAAGTCGGAGGGTTGGAAGAAGCCCAAGAAATCTTCGTTCTTGGGTCTTACCGGGCCCGTCGAGGATAGCTCAGCGTAAGTCAGATCCACACAAAGCTCCGCTTGCTCGGAGGGGCGATCTTAGGGCCCAACGCGTTCCAGACCGCCGCGGTGCAAGAGCATTTCGCGCGCCGCCTCCCCAATCATAGCGGCTTCCGTATACAGTTGGAAAGCAGCCGACCGATCCCATGCGTCCGGGGGCGGAATAAGGCATTGCCAGCGATATTGCCTTCTTAAGGCCTACATTGCGTCACAAATAATGTGTTTACGCAGTGTTGTGTGCGGACATTATATGCACAATGTGCCTACAAAGAGTGCATCTTCGATATAATTACGTATCTTTCTATAGCATATGGTAAGTTTGATACCACCTATAACCCGTTATCATATCGGGCGTTGGGAACAAAGCGTGTGCCACGGGACGGTAAGCTGGCACTCCATTTGCTTTCCGTTCTCCCTGCCACTGGGCTTCTCCCATCGAGCTCACACTGCCCGCCTTGCAAGATTGCGGTTGCGCGGTGGGCGCGGACAGTGCGGTCGCCGTCGCCCCGGCCCAGGAGGGAGAAGACCGAGTATTCATCGATCCTTGGAGAAGGTGAGGTGTTCCGAATGGCTCCACAAGCACCGCAAATGAAGAAGACCTTGGGGCTGACCGGCCTGACGATGAACGCCATGGCCTTGATCGCCCCGGGGGCATTTCTGTGGCTGACCTTCGCCCAGCAATCGCAGTACGGGGCCCCCTTGGCCGGCTCGGCAATCTGGTTCGGCATCCTGGCCGCTCTGCTACTGTGCTTCGCCACGGCCATCGCCTATGCCGAACTCTCGAAATTGTATCCCGGCGCCGGCTCCTCCTATTTCTTCGCCGAGCAGGCCTTTTTGTCCAAGACCCACGCCTACAAGTTTGCCCGAGTCTCGAAGTTCGTCATCGGTTGGGCCAGCCATCTTTACTATTGGCTCTATCCGGGCGTGATGGTGGGGGTGACGGCGATTCTGGTCGGCTACCTGGCGGGCCAGCTCTTCCCCAACACCTTTAGCGGCGCGGTCAACAGCCCGACGCTGATGATCGGCTTCTGTGTGCTGTTTGCGTTCGGAGTGGCGTACATTGCCTATCGTGGCGTGACCGGGACCACCGGCGTCAACATCGCCATCAACGTGATTCAGATCACCGCCCTATTGATCTTCTCGGTGATCGCCCTGGGTTATCGCATGAACCACGGCGAGGGCTCGTTGGGCTACACGCTCGATCCCGACGGCGCCCCGATTCAAGTCGTTTTGGCCGCCGGGCCCGACGGCAAGCCGATCAAAGACCAGTCCACTGGCAAGTGGAAGGTCGAGCAAGAGAACGGCCATGCTAAGCCGCTATTGCTGCACTATAAGGAGGCCGGCATCACCCAAGAGCCGGTCGATGCCGCCAAGCCCAACGGCGAGAAGCAGGCCACCTTCCAATTCCACGAGATAGCCGCCTCGGTCTGCTCGCCACATTCCTTCAACTACGTGGTAATTCAGGCCTGCATCGCCATCTTGATCCTGGTGGGCTTTGAGTCGGTGACTTCAATGGGCGAAGAGGCCAAGAATGCCAAGCGCGACATTCCGCGGGCAGTGCTGTTGTCGCTGCTGATCCAAGGAGTAGTGTGCTACCTGATCGAGTATTTCTGCGCGAGTTACTTCCTCAATCCCGGCTACCCCATGACCACGGCCGCCAGTTCCAGCGCCCCGATCGGCGACATGATGGTCATCGTCGGCACCTGGCTGTTCGGCAGCCCGGCGGCCGGCTGGTGGTTCATGTTCGTTCAGGCGATCACCGTTTTTCTGGCCTTGGTCGGCACGACGCTGTCGTGCATGAGCACCGG
>JAJYGU010000341.1 GCA_021784975.1 Planctomycetota bacterium | reverse complement strand
AGCCGCCTCCAACCGTCCCACGCGCATCTGGCCGGTAAGCAGCCGCCCATGTGACTGCACCACGTGGTGCGAGGGGGACAGTCCCATTTTCGTGGCGAATACGGCCATTTCCAGAGGACAAGTCCTCTCCGCCGCGAAAATCGGGACAGTCCCCTGCCCGGGCCCTACCAGAACTTCAAGATGCCGACCAGCACGATGGCTACAAAGTCCTGCAGGAAATGGACGGTGATGGCGGCCACCAGGCTTCCCCGCCACAGGTACAGCAGACAGAGGGCGACGCCCATCAGGCCCACGGTCGCCAATCCGACCGTGCCTTCGTAGCCGTGGCCGAGAGCAAACACCAAGGAGCTGCAAATGACGGCCAGGGTCATGTTTCGCATGGTGGCCCCGAAGCGAAGCAGGAGGTAGCCGCGGAAGATGGTCTCCTCGGCCACCGCCGCCATCGCGACCATCAACAGGGCCAGCACCACTTGCGGTGCGTCGTGGACGGTGGCGAACGAGGGCAACGGGGCGGAGGGGCCTTTCAGGCCGGCCTGCTTGAGCAGCCATTCGGTCCCGGCGACACCCATGAAGAAGGGGATGAAGAGGACTACCCCCAAAGCGATTTCCCGCCACAGGTGGCTGAGCGTCCAGCCCAGTTTGCCCCACCCTTCACCGTTGCGCCACAGAAAGTACGCCACCAGAAGGACTAGCCCGAGGTCACGGAGGATAACCGCCCAGGCGGCCAGCACGAACCCGACATGCCCCCGTCGGATCGCAAACAGCGAGATCGCCATCGAGGGAACGATCAGAAACAGGAACACCCAGACTTCGCGGAGCTGCACCCGCCACCAATAGACGGTGGCCTCGGGGCGCAACTCGCCCGTTTCATTAAGAGGGTGCAAGACCATCGGGTTAAAGCTCGCAAGGGGTGTCCTCGTACTCCCAACCGCTGACGGATTGTGCCCGATAGACGAAAGCCGGCCGACTGATGTGTCGGCGCGGCTTTCGGCAGGCGATGGGCGTGCGTTAACTCTTTGCGCAATACTTTCGCAAGCTCGCCACGCTCGCACCGCAGATCGTTGAAATGGCAAGGGTGACTGCGCCCCCCAGGGCCAACACCGCCACCAGCCCCAAAACCATCGGGGCCAGACCCAGAATCGTCAGAACTCCAAGGGCAACCACCCCCAGGCCCACCAGAAAATCCCGCACCGGGGCCACCGACAGGGCGTTGATGACCACGGGTCGGTCGGCTTCAGCGGCGCCTACGCCTTGACTGGTGAAGCCACCTATCCGCCGCATGACCGCGCTGTGGCAGACCAATCCCGCTCCCAGGGCCAGGATGGCCACTCCGCCGAGTACCGTGGCCGCCGGGAACAACAAATGAAGAATGCCCAGGGCAATAGCCGCCAGCCCGGCGATTACTACCAGGGTCTGCCCGGTCGAAAAAGCAAACCGGTCCCAGGCCACCCGATACTCTTCAAAGCGGAACATCCGCGTCCAGACCCTGCCCACCGCCGCCAGCATCAGGAAGGCTGAACCCAGAGTAATGGCGGCCACCGAAAACATATAGGTCGCCAGCAGGCCCGCGAGCCCCAAAATGCCCAGCACCACTGCTCCCAAGGCCCACATCGAACCAATGGTTGCGCCCGCCACGACCAGACTCAGAAACCAGAACGGCTCGCGCACCGGTAACTGGATACGCTCGCCGACCGTAGGCCGCTCCGCCAACGACGGAGCCTGACCGGCTTGCGCCTGCCCTTCGAACGGCGGCGCCCCCGCGCTTGCGTCCGGTTGCTCTCTGCAGTAATCATGATTTTTGACCTCCTTCAGCTCGCTGTCGCTCGCCTCTGCGCACACAGCGATAACAGCACTCAAAACCTACACGCCGCTGGGCGGCGACCACAATCATCGCTTCGCCTCTTCTAATACAATTGTTAGGAAGCCGCCCCGACGGTCAATCAATCGGCTTGGGGGCGGGCGAGATCAGCCGTCCTGGCTAGGCGGATTGCTGGGTGCCTTCAGGACAACATCCGCTTAGTCGCCGCCTGACAATAACCTGAATGTGTTTGGCAGCGCGGGCGAGACGCCCTCGCTCCACCGGGAAAAATCATCTTATTATTTTGGCGCGACGCCTTAGCGGAGCGGCTTTTCCTGCTTGGCGGCCATGAGCGGAAGCGGGTGGCTGGCTGTTCCGCGGGCTGTCTCTGCCACCGTCCCGGCCTGCGGACCCCGGTTAATCGCCTGTGCGAGGGCCTGTTCCACCTCCGCCCCCTCGGCCGGCGAAAGGTGCAAGATCGTGACCTGCAAGCGATTTCGGCCGCCGGCGGGGTTGGCAGCGGAGGTCGATTGGCTGGGCGGTGGCGATGACGGCTTTGGCTCTTCGCGTTGAGGTGCATTTTGAGGCGGCAAGGGGGCGAAGAGGGAGTTTAACACCTTGCGGACCATAGGCGGGGCCCGGACCACCGCGATGGCCGCTTGGTCGCTGCCCGCCGGCCGCTCGGCCAGCAATTTTTCCATGGCCGCGGCGATCAGCCGCGGCTTGCCCCGCCGGATCGGAACCACGTCCACCGACCGGCCGGCCGGCGGAGCGCTCGCCGCTGGGGTGGTCGCTACCCCTGCGTGTCCTGCCGGCAGGTCGAGCTTCTCGACCAGCCCCAGCACGGTGGCTTGCATCGCCGCCGGGGCCGCCACGATCAGTGTGTTGGTGCGCTGGTCGGCGACAATCCGGGCTGCGTCTGGCGGGAAAATCTCAGCCAGTTCCTTGGCCACTGCGCCCGCGTCGGCACGCTTCAAAACGAGGAGCTTGACTTGGCGGGGCTGCTCAGAAACCGGCGACGAAGGAGCGGCATTCGCCGCCGGTTGGCCGGAGGCCATGCTGGCCGCGATAGAGCAACCCACGCCAACCATGCATCCTGAAACCAAGATCGCTATTAAAGCTGACGTATTGCCACGCATATCCGAACCCCCTTGGTTACGCCCCGGAAGTGACCCTCTTTCGGGCACCGCCCGCCCAAGGGAATTTTATGCGCGGCCGGTGGGCGGGCCAACGCTCTAAGAAAGCTGTGTGGGGACTGTCCCGATTTTTGTGGCAGGACGCCAAAAAAAAATGGGACTGTCCCCTTGGGACCAGCCGTGTGACACAAAAATCCGTACAGGGCCGCTGTGTGCCCCGATTGCCAGCCGGCGCGACGGAGTTAGAATAAGTCCGACCGCAGAGTGGTTCGGTCTGCGGCGTGGGGACTGTCCCGGTTTGTCGGCAGGAGGCCGCGATGATGGGACCTCCCCCCTTGGGGGCCGAGGCCGGACCTTTTTGAGCCCTGCGAGCTTGTTGACGGGAGTCGGCTGTGCAACCTTCGCCTATGCATTACTTTCCGGTAACGCCGCTTTTCATGCTGCTATTGGGCCTGGTACTGGTGGTGGTAATCGCGTTGGTGGAAATCAAGGTGATTACCTACGCCTACGAGAAGATGGGCATTCACCACCGCTATGTGTTCGCCATTCTCCTGCTGTCGCTGCTGGGCAGCGGGGTCAATATTCCCATCGCCGAACTCCCGGGAAAAGACATGGTGGTCCACAAGGTGGTGGATTTCTTTGGGGTGGAATATGTCGTTCCAACGGTGGAACATGAGGGAAGAACGGTGCTGGCCATCAATCTCGGCGGAGCGGTCATCCCCTTGCTCCTGTCGATCTACTTGCTGGTGGAACATCGTCTGTACGTGAAGGGTGCGCTGGCCATCGCGGTGGTGGCGGCGGTCACCCACTGGTTCGCCACGCCGGTGCGCGGGCTGGGGATCGCGATTTCCCCCTTGATCGCGCCGGTAGTAGCCGCGCTGGCGGCGCTGGTCATCTCGCGGCAACGGGCCGCCCCTTTGGCGTACATCGCCGGCAGCGTGGGCACGCTCTTGGGAGCAGATATCCTCAACCTGTACCGAATCCAGCAACTCGGCGCCCCGGTGGCCTCGATTGGCGGGGCCGGCGTGGGAGACGGCGTCTTCCTGGCCGGCATTGTGGCCGTCCTACTGGCCTGAGCCGGCCGGGAGCCGGAACCATCGTCCGTTGGATTCTTCTAGCCGCATGACGCTCACTGACGACATCCCGCCGGAGCCGCCCAAGGCTGGGCCGCGATTCCGCCTGTTGCGAAAAGGTCTGTGGCTGGCGGCCCTCGTACTCGCCCTGGTGATTGGAGGCTATCTGCTCGCGCCTTGGGTGCTGACGACGCTCAACACGGTGTCGACCGACGACGCCTACGTCAACGGCCATGTGACGTTCGTCGCTCCCCGGGTAGCGGGGCAGGTGAGCAAGGTGTTGGTCGACGACAACTACCGCGTCAAGGCCGGCGACTTGCTGGTGCAACTCGACAAGGAACCGTATCAGGTTCAAGTCGCCATACAACAAGCCGCTGTGGCGGTGGCCGAGGCGAATCTGACGGCGGCCAAGGCCCAGGTCCGCGGCCAGTTGGCCCAGGCCCGCGCCACCCGCTACCGGCTGCAACACGCCATCGAGGACGTCCACAACCAGATCGCCAACCTGCGGGCCAGCGTGGCCACCTTGAGCAGCAAGCGGGCAATGCTCAACCTGGCGGAGGCCAATCTCCGCCGCGGCGAGGAATTGGCGCCCAGCGGGGGCGTCAGCAAGGAGGAATTGGACGTCCGCCGGCAAACCGTCAAGGTCGACCAGGCGGCCGTCGACCAGGCCCTTCAGACGGTCTACGCCCTGCGCGTCGGGCTGGGGCTTCCGGCTCAGCCGTCCGCCGGCGGCGATCTGGCGGAGGCGCCGCCAAACCTGGCGGAGAACTTCTCGGTGGTCCGTCAAACGGCGGCGGACTTTTTGCAGAGCCTGGCCCAATTCGGCTTTTTTCCCGTGCCGCCCACCGCCGGTCCGAACCAGGCGATCAATGCCTACCAGGCGGAGAACCCGGAGCGATATCTAGAGCGGACGCTGGCCGCCGCTCCGGCCGTCCAGCAGGCGGACGCCAATTTGCGTCAGGCCCGGCGAAACTTGGAACAGGCCCAACTGAATCTGCGGTATTGCGATATCGTCAGCGAGATCGACGGGGTGGTCACCCGCCGCAACGTCAATCCCGGAAACAACGTCCAGGCCGGGCAGAGCCTGATGGCCGTCCGTTCGCTGCGGGAGATTTGGATCGACGCCAACTTCAAGGAGACGCAATTGGCCGACCTCAGGATCGGCCAGCGGGCCCGCTGCGAAGTGGATATGTACGGCAGCCGGCGCGAGTTCGAGGGCCGCATCACCGGCTTTACCATGGGGACTGGTCAGACGTTGGCCCTGCTGCCCCCGCAGAACGCCACCGGTAATTTCGTCAAGATTGTCCAACGCCTGCCGGTCCGCATCGAGTTGACCGACTACGACCCGGACAAGGCGCCGTTGTTCGTCGGGCTGTCGGTGGTTCCCTACGTGTACTATAAGGAGCCGCCCACCGGCCCGCGGGCGGGCGAGATGTTGCAGCCCTACGCCTCGCTTCCTCTGCGCCCCACCGAGCCCCGACCCTAGTGTCGAAGCATGAGCAGCTTGGACAATTCTCCGGCGGTCCCTCCACCTGTGAACCCCTGGATCGTCGCCTTGACGGTGACGTTGGCGACGTTCATGGAGGTGCTCGACACCACTATTGCCAACGTGTCGCTGGTCTACATCGCCGGCGATCTTGGCGTGTCGGTGGACGAGGCCTCCTGGCTGCTGACGACCTATCTGGTGGCCAATGCGGTGGTGCTGCCGGCGTCCGGGTGGGTGTCGGGATTGATCGGCCGCAAGCGATTCTACATGGGCTGCGTGGCTCTGTTCACCATCAGCTCGATCCTTTGTGGCATGGCCCCGAATCTGCTCTGGCTGCTGGTCTGCCGAATCTTCCAAGGCATGGGCGGGGGCGGTTTGCAGCCCTCCGAGCAGGCGATTCTGCTGGATACCTTTCCTGCCCGGAAAATCGGCATGGCCATGGCCGTCTACGGCATCGCCGTGCTGTTCGCTCCCATCATTGGTCCCACGCTCGGGGGCTACATCACCGAGAATTACAACTGGCGATGGATCTTCTACATCAACGTGCCGGTCGGCTGCCTGTCGCTAGTGCTGACCAGCCTGGTGGTCCGCGACCCGCCCCACATGGAAGCCGAGCGGAAGGCCCGCCGCGGCAAGCCGCTCAACCTGGATCTTTGGGGACTGGGCCTGATTGCCGTGGGTCTGGCCGCCCTGGAGATCGTCTATGATCGCGGACAGGAAAACGACTGGTTCAATTCCCGCCTGGTGCTGGTGTTGATCGTGGTGGGTATCGTCAGCCTGAGCACCGCCGTGGCCTGGGAACTCCGCCATCCGCATCCGGTCCTCAATCTCCGCCTGTGGAAAGACCGGAATTTCGCCGCCGGCTGTCTGATCATCTATGTCGTGTTCGCCGTGCTGTACGGCAGCAACGTGCTGCTGCCGCAGATGTTGCAGGAGGTGTTCGGCTACGACGCCTATACGGCCGGGCTGATCATGTCGCCCGGAGGCATTGCCGTCATGGTGTTCATGCCGATAAGCGGCTATCTGCTGGGGCGCGGGGCGCAGCCTCGCTACCTGATCCTCTTCGGCATCGTCTCCCTGGCAGCCGCCAGCTATTGGTCGGCGCTGCTGAATATCGAGGTGTCGCCGTGGATCCTGGTGGTCCGCCGCTGCGCCCAGTTGTTTGGGATGGGCTTCATCTTCGCGCCGATTAACGCGGTGGCTTACGAGAACCTGCCCGCCGAGCAACGCACCAATGCCACCGGGCTGTTCAACATGCTCCGCAACGAAGGGGCCAGCCTGGGCATCGCGGTGGTGAACGTGGTGTTGGCCCAGCGGGGCCAGTTTCATCAGAGCCGGATGAGCGAAGGGCTGACCGCGTTCGACCCGCCCTTCGTCGACGCCCGCAACGCACTGACTCAGCAGTTCCACCGCGCCGGCTATGACACGGTTACGGCCGGACGGATGGCCCTGGACCAGATTTACCGAGTGGTGCAGCAGCAGGCGGCAGCCATGTCGTATTTCGACCTATTCTGGATGTTTTCCATCGCCGCCTATTGCGTGGCCCCGCTGGTGTTTCTGCTCCGCCGCTCCTCATTCACGAAGGGTATGGAAATTCCCGTGCATTAAGGGCCCCGCAGAGGCGAGCTAGACAAACCCGAAATCCGACTTTCGGACTTGGGATTTCGGGTTTGACGCAAAAGACCGCCGGGCGAAAGGGGGG
>JAJYGU010000461.1 GCA_021784975.1 Planctomycetota bacterium | reverse complement strand
ACCACGAGAATCCGGTCATCGGCCTGCCGGCCATCGAGTGGGCGACCGAGTTTGCCATGCATCAGACGCGTCGCCAGCTCTACCTGGCGGCAAGCTACGTGGCCGAGAACCCGTTCCACGCCGAGTGCCTCAAGTTCCTGCGCCGTCTCAAAGAGTCAGGTGGCCAAGCGGCCCGTCGCCAATTGATGCGGGCCATGCACTGCAAGGCTGTCGACTTCGACCAGATCGTCACCACGCTCTTGCAGCAGGGGGAAATCGCCCAGGTCGAAATCCCCACGAAGACCAGGCCAGCACAGGGGTATCGACTCACATGAGCCAACCGCAACTGAATCCGGCATCGGCTTGTCGCAATGCGTCACCCAAGCGCGACGAATTGAGGGGGCGACATGGGGTCGGACCGCGCCGAAATGGCGAATCCGTCCGTAATGAGTCAATTGCCGCGGTGACGGATTCGGGGAGCCTTAACTCTATATATATAAGAGAGATCTCTCTCTCTCCCTATATATACGTCACGCAGTCACGCCCGCGTGCTCGCATGCCCGCAGCGCGTCCGCGCACGCGCGAGGGACGGTGCGCCGCTTTTCGGGGACGGATTGATTCCGCCTACGTTGCCCGACGTTGGCCCACGTTGGCGAGTTCCGCGTTGTGGCACCAACGTTCCCCGCTTTCCGCCCTTCGCAACACGTCGCAACACGGTGGCCCACGTCCGATCTGCCAGTCTGGCAGACGAATACGTACCACCGCCTGTCGGATAGGTACTTGGAAAAATTCTGCCCCCTCCGATTGGCCCGCGGGAACAGGCCCCGTTGCCAGCACAGTTTGTTTTCCCTGTCCGACTTTGAACCAGAAAGGAAAAGCCATGTCGGAGTCTACCCATGTTAACTCGCGACAGACCACGAACCGGCACGACGTTTGGCATTCGATCATCGCCCCGACAGCGCACGCCATCGAGCGCTTCATGTGGCGCGTGGCGTGGTTCGGCCTGTTCGTTTGGGTTCTGTTTCACTGTCAGCATGCCTAAGGAGCGCAGCCATGCATATTGAAATGCGTCCGATTGTGGATATCCGCCCCTATGAGAATAACCCTCGTCAAAACGATGCAGCCGTCGACGCCGTGGCCGAGTCGATCCGCCAGTTCAGCTTTCGCCAGCCCATCGTGGTCGACACCGATGGCGTCATCATCTGCGGCCACACCCGGTACAAGGCGGCCCTCAAGCTGGGCTTGCAAGAGGTGCCGGTCCATGTCGCCACGGCCCTCGCGCCCGAGCAGATCAAGGCCTATCGTATCGCCGACAACAAGACGGCCGGTCTGGCCGTCTGGGATTACGAACTGCTGCCGATCGAGCTCGCCGAGCTTCAAGGCGTGGGAGTCGACCTGGGGTTGTTGGGGTTCTCGCAGGACGAGTTGGCGAAAATCTTGGATCCCGGTGTGAAGGACGGGCTAACGGATCCCGATGAGGTGCCCGAGCCGCCGGACGAAGCGATCACGAAACCGGGCGACGTGTGGATCCTCGGTGACCATCGCCTTCTCTGTGGCGATAGCAGCAAGCCGGAGGACGTTGACCGCCTGCTGGCGGGCGCCACGATGCAGTTGGTCAACACCGATCCGCCGTACAACGTGAAGGTCGAGCCGCGGAGCAACAACGCCATCGCGGCCGGCAACAGTTCTTTCACGAACTACCACCATCAGCAACTGGACCTCGCGCGGCATCCGGAGAAATCGAAACCAACCAACCGCAAGCTTCGGGCGAAGGATCGGCCGCTGGCCAATGACTTCGTCTCCGACGAGGAGTTCGACCGGTTGCTCCATGCGTGGTTCGGCAATATGGCACG
Source organism: Planctomycetota bacterium (assembly GCA_021784975.1). Taxonomy (GTDB): domain Bacteria; phylum Planctomycetota; class Planctomycetia; order Pirellulales; family Thermoguttaceae; genus JAJYGU01. The sequence goes on along the minus strand of JAJYGU010000461.1, from coordinate 5,396 downwards.
AGTGCTCGACCCTGGCCGCGGCTTCTACATCTGGGGTGGATACGCCAACTGCGCCAATTATCCGCCGGTATTGAAGGCCCAGAAGCTCTATTTCTCCCAGGCGATCATCTGGGTGAAGGAGCACCCCGTGCTGACACGGAAGGACTTCATGGGCAACCACGAGTGGTGTTTCTACGGTTGGAAGGAAGGGGCTGCCCACGTCTACCTCGGCCCGAACAACGCAGTGGACGTTTGGAGCGTCAAGAAAATCAATCCCAACAAGATGGTCCACCTCACGGAGAAGCCTGTCGAGTTGGCCGTGCGTGCTATGCAGTACTCGTCGCGAGCCGGTGAAAATGTCCTAGACCTCTTCGGTGGCAGCGGCAGCACACTCATCGCCGCCGAGCAGACCGGCCGCAAGGCATTCCTGATGGAACTGGACGCGCTCTACTGCGATGTCATTGTCCAGCGCTGGGAAAACTTCACGGGACGCAAAGCCCAACGGGAGCCGGCTGCGGGACTCAGCAAAACAGCGGAGGCCCGCACATGATCTACCTGGCATCTCCGTACACGCACGCCGACCCCACTGTTCGGCAGCAGCGGTTCGAGGCGGCTTGTCGCGCCGCGGCCGCGTTGATCTCCCGCGGCCAGGTCGTCTTCTGTCCCGTGGCGCACGGTCATCCGATATGCGCGTGGGGTGTTCCGCACACATGGTCCTTCTGGCAGCAGCACGATCAGCGTCATCTGGAATCGTGCGACGAGGTCGTGGTGTTGATGCTCGACGGTTGGCGGGAAAGCGTGGGCGTCCAAGCCGAGATTGCCATCGCCCGCCGGTTGGGCAAGCCCGTCACGTTCCTTCAGGCCGAAGAGAACCCCGGGGCTAAGCCGGGGTTGAAGGGAGGAGGGAGATGGCACTAAACGTTGGCCGTGAATTTCCCGCGTTCGGTCTTCGTGAACCGGGCGTCGTTGCCTTTAGCCCGAATCTCGCGGATGATCGCGCTGTAGAGGGTGGCGTGCGGCGTCTTGCCGCCGGGCGACTTCCAATAGCCCTTCTGCTCGGCCGCCTCGACCATCTCCTTGGTCGTCATCGGCTGGCCGGACTCCTGCAGAACCTTGGCCGCGGCATCCAGCCCGCTTACTCGTTTCTCCTTGGCTTCCTTCTTGGCCCGCGTTCGCTTGGGCTTGTCGGCCTTCTTGCCGTCTGCCGCCTCGGGGGCCACGTCTTTGGCCTTGGCCGCCGACGTTTGCGCCTGTTTAGCGTCGGCCCCGGCCTTGGCCTTCTTGCCGCCCTGGCCTTTCTTGGCGGCTGTGGCGCCAGCGTCGCCGCCGGTGGCCGCCCGCAACCGCTGGGCCGATTTGATGCGGACCTTCTTGCCGGTGGTGAGGTTCGTCGCGTCCCAGCCGCCGTGGCGGCTTTCCGCGTCAATCCGTACCTCGACCAGCTTGTCGGTTACCTTGGCGGTGTAGACGCCACCCAACTTCACTTCGCTCTTCTTCATCACACTTCTCCTTTGGAAAAAAGGGAACAGGGGGAAACGTTAGTTACGTGGTTTGATCTCGAAAGCCCATGCCCACAACTCGCCAGCGTCGTTGCGATGCCTGCGGCAATCGTCGCCGCCGGTGGTCTCGATGCGGTACAACCAGCCGTCGTCATACTCGGCGGCCACAATCACGCCCTGGGCGACGCTCAAGCCCTCGGCGATGTCGACTTCCACCGGGGTGCCATTCGGCAAGGGCGGTGTTCTGGTCTTGCGTGCTTGCATGGTCAGGCTCCTTTGGGGCTACCGGTCATTGGCCGGGATGGTCATGATCTTGCCGTGGTGGTCGACAAGGTAGGCGAACTCGATGCCGGCTGCGGCGATGCGTTCGGCCTCGGCGCGCTGCAGGGTGAGGTACTTGTTGCCAACCAGGATGGCGTGGTCGTCGCCAGAGACATCCAAGTGCTGGATGGCCTCGTGGGCGCTGGGGTGTTCGGTGGCCCGGATGGTGATTTCGGTGTTTCGCATGGTGTTGCTCCTCGTCGTCGGTTAGGCGTGGTAGACCAGGTCCGCCAAGCCGGCGGCCAGGAAATCGACGATTGCCTGGGCGGCCTTGGTCGTCGGGCGAATGTCCCATCCCCGATCGAAGTTCACCACCGTAGCCTTGTCGGAAATGCGTTGCAGCCAGATTTTCGAGATGCGGCTGTCTTCCAATTCGTAGTCGGGGGACTCGGCGTGCTCGGGAAATACCAACACGTTGAACTTGTGGCCGGCGATCGTTCCGATCACCCAGGTGCCGGCCCCGGCCGCCCGGCGGGTTGTCTTGGTAATTTGCAGGTCGTCGCCAATGTCGAAGGCGTCAATCGGCGTGCGGGTCGCATTCTTTCGTTTTCGGTTCGCGGTCATCTTCGATCTCCCTCTGGTTCTTGCGGTCGTATGTTCGTTTCCACATCCACACAGGAGCCAGGATTTCGGAGAAACATCAAGCGGATTCCGCGACTATTTCCCCGACGTCTTGTAATTCCTTTGTAATTGATGGGCACGGGAAGGCTCGCTGATGAGTGAACATAACGCTAACGGACGGCAACCCGGCCCGCTGAATCCCCAGGCCTTACGGCTGCAGGACGCAGCCCGTGTCCTTTCTGCCTCGGGCCCCAGCCCGGTCACCGTCGAGATGCTCCAGGCGGACGTGGCCAGCGGCGCGCCGACGAATGCGGATGGAACGCTGAACCTTGTCCATTTTGCTGCGTGGCTGGTGAAGGAGATGTCCCGTGCCGATTGACCCACGGCAACTACGTCCGACCGAGCTGGTCCGCCTCTTGAACTCCACGCCCTTGGGTGAGGTGATCGGCGAGCGGCAGTTGCTGCGCCACCGGTCTCGCGCTGGCTTCCGGGTCGGCGACGGCCGGCACGTCGATCTGTTCCGTTACACGGCCTGGCTAGTAGCGGTCCGCCACGAACCGCGGCCCGAACTGGGCGATCCCTACGAGGCCCTGAAGGATCGTGCCCGGGCACGCAATGCGGCGTTGTCTTTGGCCGGGCGCGACATCGGCGAATTGCCGGCGGTCGTTAATCGGGATCGCAAGCAGCAGGCGGCGACCGATTTCCGTTTCTTCTGCGAGGCCTATTTCCCCTTCACATTCCACTTGGCCTGGTCGCCCGACCACCTGAAGGTGATCGCCAAGATCGAGCAGGCGGTGCTCCACGGTGGGCTGTTCGCCATGGCAATGCCTCGCGGATCGGGCAAAACCAGCATCTGTGAATGCGCCTGCATTTGGGCGGTGCTCTATGGTCATCGCGACTTCGTTTGCCTCATCGGCAGCGACGAAGGCCACGCGATGGACATGCTCGAGAGCATCAAGACGGAGTTGGACGGCAACGATCTGCTATTAGACGATTTCCCTGAGGTTGTTTATCCGATTCAGTGCCTCGATGGGATCGCCAATCGCTGCAGCGGCCAACTCTACAAGGGCGAGCGGACACACATTGGCTGGACTGCGCGTGAAGTCGTATTGCCGTCGATGCCGGACAGCAAGGCCTCGGGGGCAATCATCAAGGTTGCCGGTATCACGGGCCGCATCCGTGGCATGAAGTACAAACGCCACGACGGTCACTCAGTCCGTCCGTCGCTGGTAGTGCTCGATGATCCGCAGACCGACGAATCCGCCCGCAGCATTTCCCAGTGCGCCACGCGTGAAAGCATTCTGGCCGGCGCCGTGCTTGGTCTTGCCGGCCCGGGCAGAAAGATTGCCGGCGTGATGCCATGCACGGTGATTCGCCCCGACGACATGGCCGACCGGATCCTAAGTCGGGACAAACACCCACAGTGGCAAGGGGAACGCACCAAAATGGTTTACGCGTTCCCCACGAATGAAGCCTTGTGGAACAAGTATGCCGAAATCCGCGCCGATGGTCTGCGAGCGGAGCGAGGGCTAACCGATGCAACCGAGTTCTACGGGCAACATCGGGAAGCGATGGATGCCGGCGCAAATGTTGCCTGGCCGGAGCGCCACAACTACGACGAATTATCGGCCGTGCAGCACGCCATGAACCTACGTCTCCAGGACGAGCGAGCATTCTGGGCCGAGTATCAAAACGAGCCGCTACCGGAAGAGATGCCGCAGGACGACGAACTGACGGCCGACCAGGTCGCGGCCAAGTTCAATCGCCTCCGACGTGGCGATGTCCCGATCGGTTGTAACCATTTGACGATGTTCGTGGATGTACAGGCGGCATTGTTGTTCTACGTGGTGGTAGCGTGGGAGGATGATTTCACTGGCTACGTGATCGATTACGGGGCCTATCCCGACCAGAAGCGAGGCTATTTCACGCTCCGCGATGCCCAGCCAACTCTTTCCCAAGTTGCCAAGGGCGCAGGCCTGGAAGGCTCGATCTATTCTGGACTCGAGGAGCTCACAAACCGATGTCTCCTACGAGAATGGCATCGGGACGACGGCGCAGGCATGCGGATCGAACGATGCCTGATCGACGCCAACTGGGGCTCGTCGACGGATGTGGTCTATCAGTTCTGCCGCCAAAGCGCCCATTCGGCGGTTCTTCTGCCCAGTCACGGCCGCTTCGTCGGAGCCTCCAGCGTTCCCTTCTCCGAGTACAAGCGGAAGTTGGGCGACCGCGTAGGGCTCAACTGGCGCATCCCCAACGTGCAAGGCAAGCGGGCAGTACGGCACGTTGTCTTCGACACCAACTATTGGAAGTCGTTTGTGCACGCCCGGCTCGCGGTCTCAATGGGCGACCGTGGTTGCCTTTCTCTCTTCGGCGAGAGCGCCACCTCGCATCGCCTATTCGCCGAACACATTACGGCCGAGTACCGCGTGAAAACCGAAGGCCGTGGTCGCACCGTTGACGAATGGAAGTTGCGGGTCGCCGCCGTGGACAACCATTGGCTCGATTGTCTGGTCGGCTGTGCTGTGGCGGCTTCCATCCAGGGATCGATATTGCTCGGAACGGACACGAAGGCCGCCCCGCGGCGTGCGCGGATCAAGCTTTCAGTCCTGCAGCGGAGCAGATGATGGAAACAGAGAACATGCCCCCCCCGAAAACCTGACGACGACCGGCATGGTTTGGAGTGCCGCACCTGCGGTTGCAAGCATTCCCGCGTCGTCTACACGCGGCCGTATCGTGGCGGATCTGTGATTCGGCGGCGTGAGTGTCGACGCTGTGGCCGCCGAATCACAACTTGTGAGAAGATTAGGCTTTGTCTCAAAAGGTGAAATGGACGTCGTATCGTAGGTACTGTTGGATGAACGCGAGTTTCAACATGCCGCCAAAGTTCTTGGCCGTCTTCTCGAATCGAGAGAAGATGCGCCGGCTTTCTTTCAGCCAACCAATGAGGCGTTCGACGACGTTGCGTTGGCGGTACGTGTCTCGATCGAATTCCACAGGCCGCGCGTCGCGGTCTTCATTCTCCTTCGAGGGGAT
>JAJYGU010000484.1 GCA_021784975.1 Planctomycetota bacterium | reverse complement strand
CCCGATCCGCAGCAGTTCGTGACCGATTATACCCTCGACTATGGCACCGCCACCCTGGTGATCAACAAAGCTCAGCTTACGCTGACCACCTACCTGACCCTCGACGGCGTCAATCCGGCCTCCGAAGTTGTCTATAACGGCACGGATTACAATCAGCCCCAATACTTGGCGTATGGCGCCGCCGGCCTCCAATACGGCCAATCGCTGGCCGATGTGGGCCTGTCGGGGCTCTCGCTGGCGACCGATCCTTATCCTGCCATCCACGTGGGAAGCTACACGGTCAATTTCGACAATCCGCCCGATCCCAACAGCCTGGCCAACTACACCCTCAATTACCAGCTTGGCAGCTTCGCCATCGACCCGGTGACGCTCACCGTCACGGCGGTGGATCAGTCTCAGGACGCCAACGGGAATCCGTTGGTCTATGGCGGGACGCAGCCCGACCTGACCGCCTCGAGCTCGACCATAAGCGTCGTCAGCAATGACGGCTCTACGCCCGCCATCGACTACGGCCAGTTCAGTCTGACCACCGATGACACCATCAATCCGTACACCGACGCCTACCATGCCGGCAGCTACACGATCACCGTCAACGGGCCGAGTTTCGGGCCGGACTACGTGACCGTCTATCAGCCCGGCGCGCTGACGATCCAGCAAGCCGCCCTGTCGGTCACGCCCGGTAACCTGGAGCAGACCTACGGCGTTCTCAACCCGTCGAACCTGGCCTCATTCGCGACCTACACGGTCTCCGGCCTGGTGCCGAACGACAGCTTGGACACGCTGTACGTGGGCGGTCAGAGCGTTGGAATCACCGGCCAGTTGGCGGTGTCGTCCGACGCGATCGTGAACCCCAGCACCGGCGATTATAATGCCGGACCGGCGGACCTGTTTGTCACCGGTCCGGCCCAGACCGATGACTATGTGATCACCTACGATGCCGGCGGGTTGCAGATCGATCAAGCCCAGTTGACGATCCAGGCGATCGACCAGAAGGGCTTGACCTACGGCGGCACGCAACCGAACCTCATTCCTTCGTCCAACCCGCCCGCCTCCAACCCGACCGTCCAAGGCATTGGGCTGGTGGCCGGCGACACGTTGACCAACTTGGGCGTCACCGCCAAACTGATGCTGTCGACCGACGACACCCTGTCCAGCTCCGGGTTCTACCACGCCGGCGCCTATTCAATCTCGGTCGCTCCCCAGCCGCAGTTCAATCCGATTACGCTGGCCAACTATACGATCTCGTATGCCAGCGGCACGCTGCAGATCAATCCGAATCCGTCGCTACTGCTGACCGTCACCGCCACTCCCCAGACCGGCCTGACCTACGGCGGCGCCCAGCCGAACTTCACCCCTTCGGCCAGCACGGTGACCGTCACCGGCTTGCTGCCCGCCGACGCCAACAGTTTCAACTATGCGAACCTGCTGTTGACGACGGATGATCAAATCAATCCCAACAGCGGCAAGTACGACGCCGGCACCTACAACCTCAACGTCGGCCAGGGCCCCAACGGCTCGCCCGAACCCGATTACACCATCACCTATGTCAACGCGGCGGCCGGCCTGCAGATTGCCCGGGCCCCATTGAGCATCAAGGCCGACGATCAGACCTACAACTACGGCGGGGCCGACGGCAAGCCCTGGCCGACGTTGACCGCCAATCTGCCCAGTTCGGCCGTGGGCCTGGTGGCCGGCGACACCGTGGCCAGCGAGGGGATCGCCTCACAGTTGGTCTTCTCCACCACGGCTACCCCCCAGAGCCACGTCTCGGGCAGTCCCTATGTAATCAACGTGAGTGGGCCAAGTCAGTCACAAGATTACCAAATCACTTATCTGGCGACCGGCAAACTGACGATTACTCCCGACACGACCACGCTGGTCTTCACGGCCAACAATTTGACCATGACCTACGGGTCGGCGGCTCTGCCGCCGCTGACCTTCAGCGCCAGCGGCTTCGTCAACAGCGACACCCTAACCAGTCTCACCCGGCAGCCGGTGCTCGCCACTACCGCGACCGCCGCCAGCCCGGCGGGTAGCTACCCGATCACCTTCACCTCGCCGGCCGTGGACCCGGATTACGTGCCGACCTATGTCTCCGGGACCTTGACGATCGCGCCGGCGGTCCTGACGTTCACTGCCAACGACCAGACGGTGACCTACGGGGCGGCCTCGCTCCCCCAACCCCTAAACTTCACGCCTGGGCCATACTCGATAAGCGGATTGGTCAACGGCGACACCGCCGGCTCGGTGCTCTTGGCGCCGCCTACGCTGACGACTACCTGGCAGCCCACCGGCAGCAACAGCCACGTTGCCGGCAGCCCGTATCCGATCTACATCGCCGGCGCAGTGCTCAAGCCGAACAGCAACGGCGCCTACAACTACACGGTCCAATACGTCGCCGGTCAGGTGACCGTCAACCCGGCCCCGTTGACGATCACCGCCGACAACAAGGCGATGTTGCAAGGCGCCAATCCGGCATCCTTGCCCTTGACGGTCAGCTATGCGGGTTTCGTCAACGGCGACACGGCTGCCAGCCTGACCACGCCGCCAACGATTGCTACCACCGCCACTTCCTCTAGCCCGGCCGGCAGCTATCCGATCACCGCCAGCGGGGCGGTCGACCGAGACTATGCCATCACCTATAGGGCCGGCGTTCTCACCGTAGACCCCACGGTGAACGCGGTCTACTTGCTGCCCGATCCGCTGAGTTCTGGCAACAACATCCTTTATATCTGGGGCACCTACGGCAACGACACGATCATGGTCGCTCCGGGCAGCGGTTCCGGCAACGTCTCGGTCACGATGAACGGCGTTTTCCGAGGGAGCTTTGGTTCGTCGGCCCAACCCATCAGCCGGATCGTGGCTCACGGAATCGCTGGACGCGATACCATCGGCGTCTCCCAAAGCGTGACCCTGCCGGCCTGGCTCTACGGGGACAGCGGGGCCAGCGACAGCCTTTCCGGCGGTGGGGGCCCAACTTACTTGTTCGGAGGCGCCGGGTTCAACTCGCTCTGGGGCGGCACTGGGCGGAGCATTCTTATCGGAGGCGCCGGCAGTGGCACCCTGATGGCCGGCAGCGGCGATGCGATCTTGATCGGCGGAACCACCGTTTACAATCCCGCCACCCCCACCGATACCACCAAGGATGCCGGCCTGTTGGCAATCATGAACGAGTGGAGCTCGAACGACAGTTACGCCGCCCGCGTCGCCTATCTTTCCGGGGTCAGCGGCGGCAAGAATGGCCCCTATTACCTCAAAGCCGGCAGCACGGTGTTGAACAACAATGCCGTCGACCGGCTGATCGGCAGCGCCGCCACCATGGACCTGTTCTTCAAATCCGCTCGCGATACACTTACTGGGCAGCGATCAGGCGAAAGTATCTTTAGCATATAGTCTAATTTCCCCTCCCTCCCTCCCTCCCTCCATGCTTGACCTCGAGCCGCATCCCGAGGGGACCGTGTTGCCGGTGCGGGCCCAGCCGGGGGCGGGCCGCAGCGAAATCCGCGGCCTCCAGGAAGGCGCCTTGAAGGTCTGCGTGACCCAATCGCCCGAGAAGGGCAAGGCCAACAAGGCGATGGTGGAGGTGTTGAGCCGGGCCCTGTCCTTGCGCAAATCCCAGATCGAGCTGATCTCCGGCGCCACCTCACACCACAAGCGATTCTTGGTCCGCGGAATGACCCCGGCGGAGCTTCGCGACCGCATCACCCGCAGTCAGGGCAAATCCTGAGCGTTGGCATGGTCGCCGCCGAGACCATGCTCCCGTACCAGGCTTCGGTCATTGGCCGTTGGGTGGTTGGGATTTCTTTGGTCCTTAGTGTTTTCAGCTTGGGATTTGTCGGGTTTATTTCTGCGCGATCTTTCACTTAGCCCCCAGTCCGCGCCGCGGGGCGTAATCCATCAGCGTGCGCACAAGCGGCACGGACTTGGCGAACGCGCTCGCGCTGTGACGCCAGTATTCCCGGCGGACGTACCACGGCGAGTCGACGTAGCACATCTGCAGGCTCATGCGTTTCGCCTTTTGCGGCAGGAAGCCGTGGTACGAGTGGTCGCACACGCGGAACATCAGGATGTGGCCGAAGACCGGGGTGAACTCGAAGGCGTAGTCCTGGCGGTCGTCGCTGCGGAGGATGCGGAGTTGGCCGCGCGGATAGGGCCACTCCTCGGTAAACCCGACCAGCACGGTGACAATCTTGTGCGGCGAATCCGGGTGCGAGTAGCCCTCGTTGTAGTGCCCGGTGGTGTTGCCCATCATCACGATGCAGGGCGGGTAAGGCGTCAGGTCCATACCCAAGATCTTCTCGACCAGGTGCTTGAATCGCGGGTTGAGAAGATCTTGCAGGGCGGCCCCGAACCTCGGCCCGTATTTCAGCCACGGCAGCGGGTAGCTGCCGCGATCGGGAATGACGGGTGCGTCGGCCAGCACTTCTGGCTTCAACTTCGCCGGAAAGGCCTGAGCGACGTAGGCGAAGTCGTAGGGTTCGTGCCACACTTGGGCGGCGGCCACTGCGGCCTCGTCGAGCATCAAGAAGGGCGGATCGTTCTGCAACATCAATATCAGCTCCCGAAAAGGACCCGGCTCGCGGCCGCGAACACCGAGTCGACCGAAATGTCGGACATGCGTTTGGAGGGGCTCTGAATATAACTGCATACCGGCCCGTAGGGGCCGTTCCGCGCCCCGCGGGTCGGGCCGAACAGGCCGATGGTCGGCACCCCGGCCATGGCCGCCAGGTGCAGTGGCCCGGTGTCGTTCCCAACCACCAGCCGCGCCCGGCGGAGAAACCGCGCCAACTCGGTCACAGGCCCCGGCGCGTAGGTCAGCAGCTTTGCCGTCCCGGCACGCGTCTGGATCTCGTCCAAGAGCGGCTGCTCCCACGGGCTGGCCGCCAGGGCCACGGTGGCACCGGTCGCCTCGGCCAACCGCCGCGCCAACTCCGCATAGGCCGCCGCCGGCCAGAACTTGCGCCGGCCGCGGGTCGAAGGCAGCAGCACGATCGGCTCGGCCGCCTGGCTTCCCTGGGCCGCCAGCCACTCGTCCACCCGCCGCTCGGACTCCGGCCAGTCGGGCAGCACGAAGCGTGCCCTGGCCGCGATCCCCAACGGACGCAGCAAGGCCAGGTTCTGATCGACAATATGGGCGGCTTCCGGAGGCGGCGTGACGTGATGCGTGGTAAACCAGGTCGACCACGGATGGCGGGCGTGCGCGCGGTCGAACCCGATCCGCACTGGTGCCCGCGTCATCGCCACGATGGGCGAGGTCTTGTGCGTCCACCCTTGGACGTCAATCGTCACGTCGAGCCGCAGGGCGCGAAGCCTGGCCCTTACGTCCCGCATTTCGCCCACGATGGCGGCAAAGCGGCCCGCCATCGCCCACCGCCGCCATCGCCGCAGGGGGACGACCACCAACTGGTCGACCATCGGATTGCCGCCCAGCAGCACCTGCTCGTGCTCCTCGACGATCCAGGCGATGGTAGCCTCAGGGCGGTGATCGCGGAGGGCGGCCGCCACCGGCAGGGTGTGAATGACATCGCCGAGCGATGACAACCTGACGATGCCGATGCGCCGGCATTCAGTGACGATCGGTGCGATCGGTTCCCTTGGGCCCGCATTTTCCGACCTGGGTTCGGCAATTCGCACCGGTGAGCGAACTGTGACCGCGGCTACGGCCGGCTGAGGGGGGGCGAATTCGGGTCCGATTTCCAGCGACATGCGAAGTTGTATGGAATGTTGTGTCACTTGGTAGTGGCGAACCGGACAGCCCCATTTTTGTGGCAGACCCACGCTACCGCGACCAACCTTCGGTCGGTGCCCTGCCCGCCACAAAAATCGGGACAGTCCCCGACATGCTGCGTATCTCGCCGAAAATCGCCCTTTCTGTCAAGATCAGTTTCCCGAAAAAAGGGGATCCGCCGCCCGCCATTGCTCGGCAAGGATGCCGTAGAGATCAACGTCTTCAAAGACTCCCCATTTGATGAGATGTTGCCGCAGGTGGCCTTCGTGGGCCATACCGATCTTTTGCAACACCCGTCGCGAGGGTAGATTCCGCGAGAAGCATTGGGCGGTGACGCGGTGCAATCCCCACGATTCGAAGCCGAACTGCAGCAGTGCTCGGGCAGCTTCGGTCGCGTAGCCTTGTCGCTGATAGGGTATGCCGATCCAATAACCCAACTCACCCCGCTGGTCCTCACAATCGACGCGGAGCTCGATGGCCCCGACGAAGGCCTCCGGCGGGCCGGGCAGAGTGACGGCGAACACCGCCTGTTGGCGGCGCTCGAACCAATCGCGGTGGTTCGAGATCCACTTCTCCGCCATACCGTCTTCATAGGGGTGCGGGATGTTCAACGTCGTATCGGCGATGCTCCGTTGGCCGGCCAGGCGTTGCACGTCCTCGGCATCGGCGGTGCGAAAGGCCCGCAGCCGCAGCCGCGCCGTTGAGATGCTCAGTGGTCGGGGCATGGGGGAGCTTTGAGCTATGAGCAATGAGCTTTGAGCAATGAGCTATCAGCCACGAGCCAGGCTCGGAGCTCAAAGCTCATAGCTCATAACCCCTATTCACGCACGTAGCTTTCCAAGAACCGGGCCAGGCGATGGAAGTCGCTACCGGGGTCGATATAGCGGACCACGGTCACCAGCGTCTTCGGGTCCACCAGTTGATGGAAGGGGACGTAGTTGAGGTCGAACTGGCCGGCGGCCGAGACCATTACCCCGTCGAGCCGCTTCTCGACCAACGCTCGATAAGCGCCGACGCCGAGCTGGCTGCCGAGCATGACGTCGAAGGCCAGCGGCCGGGCACAGCGGCACTCATAGCCCAATTGCAGGCCGGTAATCTTGCGTTTCTTGCCGGTCTGCCGGGTGTACTCCTTGCTCACCAGGTCGGCAAACAGGCGGCTCAGGTTCAGCTTGGCCACCGCGATGTGCCCGTGCTCGTCGCGGGGAACGCCCTCGATGTGCTTGAAGGGGAGGTATTCGGCCAATCCTTCGGCGATCACGATGACCCCGAACTCCTTGCCCTCGGCCTCTTCCCGCACCCGCATGGTGGCCACAATCCGCCGGACGACCTCTTCGAGATCCATGACACGGCGAAGGGTGGTCTTTCCGGCCTCGGCATTGGGGGCCGCCTCGCTGGCCTCGTACTTGCCGGTGATGTCTTCCACGCTGATCACCAGGCTCGCCTCGCCGGCGATGGCCGCTCCGTAGGCCAGCCAGCCGGCGCTGCGGCCCATGGTCTCGGCGATGAAATAGCTGCGGTTAGCTTCGGCGTCGGCCAGCAGATTGCGG
>JAJYGU010000107.1 GCA_021784975.1 Planctomycetota bacterium | reverse complement strand
CTGTAGGTAAATCAGGTCACTGCTGCGCAAGGCATAGGCCATCCCGTGGGCGCGGATTTGGGTGATGATCAGGTCCTGGTTCACATTGGCCCGGGTCATGGCCACCACGTCGTCAATGGTAACGGCTCCCGCGCGAAGCTGGCGACCCATCTGCTGGGCAATGAGTGCGCGATTTCGGGCTTCATCGGCGTCCATCTGACTGCCCATGGCATTGCCCGTCACCCCGCCCACCGCCGCGCCAAGGGCCGCTCCGGCCAGCGGATTGCCACACGCCTTGCCAATAATGGCCCCTGTCCCGGCCCCAAACAAGCCGCCGAGCAAAGTCCCTTGGTCCGCATGCTCGCCGGATTGACAGCCGGTGGCCGCCAAGGTGAAAAGCAGCAGGGGTATCGAAGTGCAAAATCGAGCTGCTCGCGTCACGGTAAACACCTCCCTGTCTTACCCCGAGAACGGCACCGCCGTCCCTGCAAGAGGCGCAGATTATCACGATGCCTGGCGCATCTGTCAATAACAGAGGATATCGGCATTTTCGGTGGCCGTAGACGGACCTATTTGGATCGGCTGTCGGAATCAGAGAAAATGGCCAGTCTGGCGAAAATGCGCAGACGTTGCGGCTCGATCCGATTTTGACGGAAGTTTGGGTTGTGCCGATTCCGATAACAATTCCGACAGGGAGTGAGCGGCGGAGAGTATATTACCACCCGCTGGTCGGAGGAAAAGGTGATGCGCGTCATCCGAGTTGAGAGGATTGGAATCCTTGCGGCGTTGTTGGCCCTGGGCGCGGCCGGGAATGGATTTGCCCAGACCGACAACGATGGCCCGTCCAGTCAAGCGGTGTCGGCCCAGGCCGCATGGCACCAGAAGGTCCTGAAACAAGCAAAACCAACGGCCACCCAATCGGTGGAAGAAACGCCCCTGCTTGACAATCGGCCGATGCAACCGGCTTCGCGCGGGCAGTGGCGGAACGTAGGCTCGCCCACGGGCAGGCAGTGGCGAGACGAAAACGTGGCTGCCGTCTCATACACCCCAGCGACCACGCCGGCCAGCGCCCCCACACGGCAACGGGCGGGACGCACGGCGGCGGAAGAGCCGGAAGTGATTGAACCCGGTCCGGTTCAATATGAACCGCTCAACTCCGCGGCCGCGGCGGCTGGGCAGCCCGCGGCCGCAATGGGCGAAGTGGTTGAAGGCGATGACGGGGGCGGCGACTGCGAGGCGTGCGGCGCCTGCGGTCCGCACACCGATGCCTTCGGCTACGAATGCTTTGACGGCCGCATTCGCCACTGGTGGCTCCGCGACTTGACGCTTTCCGCAGGCGTCGCCGGCTTCAAGGGCCCGCGGGATCTCGATCAAAACGGCAACTTCGGCTTCCAGGAGGGGGTGGGGCTCTCCGGCCCTCTGGGCGATCCCTGGAACATCGGTTACCAGATCGGGGCCAATTTCGTTCAGAGCGATCTCTCGGGCACGCCTCCCGACTCAAGCGTTCATGCCGCCGATCGAAAGCAGACGTTCGTCACCTTTGGTCTCTTCCGCCGCGCTGAGTGCTACGGATGGCAGGGGGGCATCGCTTACGACTACATGCACGATCTCTACGACGTGAACATCGATCTCCAACAGGTGCGGTTCGAGTTGAGCTACCTGTGGGCCAACGTGGATGAATTCGGTTTCTACGGCGCCACGCGGGTGAACTCCGCGAAGCTGCCGGATGGGACGACGCTCTTGCCCACTAACATATACGCCCTCTACGCCCGCCGCTATTTCCAGAACGGCGGCGACGGTCGACTGTACGGCGGCTTGACCGACTACGGCGACGGGGTGTTCGGCGCCGACCTCTGGCTGCCGTTGGGCAGGAGGTTCGCGGTCGAGAGCGGCGCGTGCTACATACTGCCGAAGGAGGGGCGGGGCGAGACCGCCCAGCCCCGCGAGTCGTGGGGACTAAGCATGTTGCTGGTCTGGTACCCCGGCCGGTGCGCCATGGCCCAACAGCATAATCCGTACCGTCCGCTGTTCACTACGGCCGACAACACCACCTTCATGACCGAACGCCCGTTGCACTAACGCCCGGCTATCCAACACCCATGGGAGCCAGCAACGCCCCACGAATCGCGGTTCGGGGGGCGTTTTTCGTTACCGTCCCGGCTGGCGAAGCCCTCCAACTTTGGCAGCCGCCTCAGCTTGTCTAGTCGGAAAACTAGATCGGGGTAGTTTGTTCTGCCCATCCTAGGTACACTAATTGATCGATTACATCTCCCGGCGTCAGCCAGATTCGCCACATCCCTGAGGCACGCTGGGCGAACTCGGACCACGGGGGCGGCGATTGCCGCCCGCGGCCACGGAGGCGGCCATGCCCAACCGCCCTTTTCGCTTCATCCACGCCGGTGATTTCCACTTGGAACAGCCGTTGATGGGCGTGGCCGAGGTGCCCGACCATCTGCGGGACGTGTTCCTCGACGCGCCGTACCTTGCCGCCCAGCGGGTCTTTGATGCAGCGATTGAGGAAGACGCCCAATTCGTGGTCCTTTCCGGCGATCTGCTTCAGCCGCTCAATGCCGGACCGAGGGCGATCCTCTTCCTCGTCGAGCAGTTCTCCCGACTGGCCGAGCGAAATATCCCCGTGTATTGGGCCGGCGGGGACGTCGATCCGCCCGAGGCTTGGCCCTCGGCCATTCCCTTGCCGGGGAACGTTCATCGGTTTCCGCGTGGACGGGTGGAGCAACTCGGCTGCGATCTCGATGGCATGCCGCTGGTTCGCCTGGCAGGCGCCAGTTGCGAGCCGCAGCACGGCCCGCGGCCCGGCGAGTTTGTTGCCGATCCGGGCGGCTTGTACACCCTGGCGGTCGCTTATGGCACGGCGGATCCTAGCTCGATGCAAGGCCGGGGAGTACATTATTGGGCCCTTGGCGGTCGGCACGATCGCAGCACGCCGCTCCACGGGCCATGCATGATCCACTACTGCGGCAGTCCGCAAGGGCGCTGCCCGCAAGAGAGCGGCATCCACGGCTGCACTTTCGTCGAGGTCAATGCCCAACAATCGTCGCGGACTTCGCTGATTCCTACCGAGGCCGCCCGCTGGCACACCGAACGGCTGCCCATCGACGACGCCACCACACACGACGACTTGGAGTTGCGAATCCGCGAGCGGTTGCACACCCTGCAAGAGTCGGCCACCGACGTGCCGCTCATGATTTCCTGGCTCCTGTCCGGGAAAGGGGCTCTGGCAGCGGAGTTGCGGCGTGGAAGGCTGGCGGCCGACTTGCTCAATCGGCTGCGGGTGGAATGCGGCCACGGCCAGCCGCCTGCCTGGAGCATTTCGCTGGACCTGGAATGGACCGAGTCTCTGCCGCCCGAATGGTATGAGCAGGAGACCATCCGCGGCGACTTCCTTCGCGCCCTCCGACAGTTGCAAATGAACCCGGCCGAACCGGTCGATTTGCAGCGGTATGTAGCCGAATCGCATCGGGCGGGCACGCTGGCGGAAATGCTGGCGATTGCCGACGAAGCGGTCCGCCAGCGGGCTTTGCGGGAGGCAACCCTCTTGGGCGTCGACTTGCTCAGCGGCGAGGAGACCCAAGCGTGAAAATCCGCTCCTTCCAGATCGATGGCTTCGGCATCTGGAGCGGGCTGACGGTGGAGGGACTCTCCGACGGGCTGAATGTCTTCTACGGCCCCAATGAGGCCGGCAAGACCACCCTGCTTCAGTTCCTCCGCTCAATGCTCTACGGTTTCTCGCCCCGGCGGCGTTACCTGCCGCCGGTACACGGCGGGCCGGCGGGCGGATCGGTCGAGGTGGAGGGCCCGAACGGCCGCTTCCAAGTCAGCCGCCGCCAGGCTGCCGGCGCAGATGGAATGGCCGGCGAGCAACTCACCCTGACTGCCCCCGACGGCACCCGGCAAGGCGAGCATTATCTGCCGGTGCTGCTGTACAACGTGGACGAAGCAATCTTCAACAACGTTTTCGCCGTCGGACTACGCGAGATTCAGGAGCTGAACACGCTCAGCGATACCGAAGCCGCCGAGCTGCTCTACCGGCTCACCGCCGGCCTGGATCGCGTTTCCCTGGTCGAGGTCATGCGCGCCCTGGAGACCTCGCGGAACCGCATTCTCGATGCCGACGGCAAGTCGTGTCAGATGGCGCAGCTTCTGGCCGAACGCGAAAAGCTGGGGTCGGAAATTGAGTCGCTGGCGGCCCAAGGCCGCCGATTTGTGCACCTGGCCGTCGAACGCAACGAGCTGGACGCCGCAGTGGCCCGGTGTGAGGAAGACGTCAACCGCGCCGAACGCCAGCTCGGCCTGGTGGAGTTGGCCGTAGCGCTCCGTGAGCGCTGGACGCAACGGGCGGCACTCGACGAGCAACTGGCGTCGCTGGGTCCGGCCAAGTCCGTGCCCGAGCGGGCCATCGAACGCCTGGATGCACTCCACGCGAAGATCAAAAGCCATCGAGGCGACATCGAGCAGGCAAAGGCCCAACGTGAAATCCTGAAGCGCGAGTTCGCCGACCTGGACGTCCAAGAGGCCCTGTGGCGCCAGATGGCCCGGATCGAGGCCCTCAAGGAGCAAGAACCGTGGATCGCACAATTGCAGAGCCAGGTCGGCGAGCTTACCGCAGACATTGCCTCCGTCGAGTCTCAAGTGAGCGAAGAGGGCCAGCGGTTGGGCCTGAAGGCCGGCATTGCCGATCTGCCCAACCTCAGTTCACAGACATTGCGGGCAGTACGGCCCTCGGCCAAGCTGCTGGGTCAATGCCGCCGGCGGCGTGCGGAAGCGACTCGCGCCGCCGCCGCCGCCCAAGAAACGGTCGAATCGCTGACCCGGCAAATCGACTCCGCCCTTGCCGCCCGCGGCCAGCGCGATCTCAATAGCGCCATGGATCGCGCGGGAAACGTGGTCTTGCAACTCCGCCGCCGCCTGCAGATCGACCAGCGGTTGGACCAACTGGCTCGCTACGAAACGGAATTGGAAGAGCGGAGCCGGCAGCTCGTCGGTCGACAGCTTCTTCCGCTCTGGGTCCTGGGGGGCCTGGGAGCGGTCTTTGCCGTGGGAGTAGTGTTGATCCTGGCCGGTATGTTCATGCCAACCTCGCTGACGGGCACACTCGGTTGGTCGGTGGCCTTGTTGGGGCTGGCCGGCAGCGGCTCGGCGGTCGGCGGCAAGCTCGCCCTCGAACGGTCCAATGCCCGGCAGCTCGATGCCTGTCAAAAGCAACTGGGGATGTTGCAACTGCAGGTGCAGCAAACGAAAGACGATCGCGACCGGCTGGACGGCCAGCTTCCCGCCGGCAGCGGAACCATCGCCAGCCGGCTTGAGGCGGCGGAAAAGGACCTGGCCCACTGGGAAGAGTTGACGCCGCTGGACACGCGGTTGAGCGCCGCCCGACAAGAGGCCGCCGCGGCGGCCAAGCTTCTCGCCCAGGCCAAGCAGGAAACCGGCGCCGCCGCCCGGCGATGGCGTCAGGCGGTGGCGGCAACCGGCTTGCCGGAAGACATGTCGCCCAAACAAGTACGGCGGTTGAGCCAGCGATGCGATCGGCTTGCGGAAATGCAGCGGCGCCGGACCCAGCGCCGCGAAGAATTGTCCCGTCGCCAGCAGGAACTCAACGCCCTGACAGCGCGGATCGCGCAATTAGCCGCTGAGGCGGGGGTTTCGCTCTCGGGCACCAATCCGATCGAGCATCTGCATCAGATGAGCGAGGCGCTTAGCCGGCAAGAACAAGCGGTGGCTCGGCGCGAGGCCATCCGCCGCCAGGCCCGAAAGCTTCGCGCCGCCCAGGCAAGACGCGAAGAGGCCATCAGCCGCCTCAAACACCGCCGGCGATCGCTTTTTCTTGAGGTCGGCGCCGCCGATGAGCGGGAGTTCCGCCAACAGGCCCTACGCTCGGCTCGGGCGGAGATGCTCCGCCGAGATCGCGACGCGCTCAGCCGGGAGATTCAGGCAGCCTTGGAATCGCATGGTTCTGAAGATGCTCTACGGCAGCAGATCGAGGAAGCCGCCCAGCCCTTGGAGACTCGCCGCGACGAGTTGCGGGAACGCCTGGCCCTCCTGCAACAACAGCTTCACGCACGGCTGGAGACACGCGGCCAGTTGGCCGAGCAAATTCACGCCTTGACGGCCGACCGGCAACTGGCCGCCAAGCACCTGGAGCTGGCCACGGTCGAGAAACGGCTGGCCGACGCGATCCAGCGGTGGCAGGTGCTGGCCGTCACCCACCAGGTGTTGCAGACCATCCGCACGACCTATGAACAGCAGCGTCAGCCGGAAGCGCTGCAAGAGGCGTCGGGCTTTCTCGACCGGCTGACCCAGGGCCGCTACGGCCGCGTCTGGACTCCCTTGGGCGAGAAGGCGTTGCGGGTCGACGATGCCGATGGGAATTCTCTACCAGTGGAGGTGCTCAGCCGCGGCACCCGCGAGCAACTCTTCTTGAGTCTGCGATTGGCGATCGCCGGCAGCTACGCCCGCCGCGGCGCGACCCTGCCGCTGGTGCTCGACGACGTGCTGGTGAACTTCGATGCCGACCGGGCGAAAGCCGCGGCGACGGTGCTCCGCGACTTTGCCGACCAGGGACATCAAATGCTGGTCTTCACCTGCCATGAGCACATCCTCCGCCTGTTCAAGGCCTTGCGGACCCCGATCAGCCAGTTGCCCGATCACGCTGCCGGCGTGGCCGGGCTGATCCGCCTGGAGCATCGCGGCGACGAGCGGGCCAAGCCCGCGGGCGAGGCAGCCGCCTCGCGGCGGAAGCGGGCCGAAAAGCCGGCCGGACGTCGGCGCCGCGAGCTGCCGCCGGTCGAGAACGGGGCAAGCCAGGATCAAGCGGCACACGACGAGTGCGCCTCGGACCAGTCCGATTGGAATGATGCCGATTCTTCGCGGCCCTCGGAATGACGGCGCTCCGCTCAGGCGTAGCGCGTGCTTCCCGACACAAAACGCGCCGGGCCTGCGGCCGTATCCAGCCAGAGGGCGCCGTCGGCGGCGATGCCGCGGCAAGTACCGGTCACCCGTTTGCCGCCGTTCTCGATAGTAAGCGGGCGACCTCGCTGCACGCACAATGCGTTGGCTCGATTGCCAATCTCCGGCGGGCTGGACCTTAGTTGAGCGAAGCCTCGCTCCAGACCTCGCAACAATCGGATCAGCAGCGACGTCTCGTCCTGTCCGGCGCCGGTCAGATCGCGCAGCGTGCAGACGGTGGTCGCCAAATTCG
>JAJYGU010000487.1 GCA_021784975.1 Planctomycetota bacterium | reverse complement strand
AGCCCTCACCGAATCGCTCAAAGACGAGAGCGTGGAAGTGCGGTTATATGCCGTTGCTGCCTTGGCGACAATCGGTCCGCGAGCAAAGGCCGCCGTCCCTACGCTTACACAATTACTCAAGGACAACGACAAGAATGTCCGGTACGACGCCACTCTTGCGCTGAGACGGATTGGCCCCGAAGCAAAGTCCGCCGTCCCCGCCCTCGCAGAATTGCTTAAGGACAAGGATCCGGCGTTTCGGTTTGCAGCCGCTTACGCACTGGGATTTATTGGCCCCGAGGCCAAGTCTGCCATCCCTACGCTTACACAATTACTCAAGGACAAAGATAAGAATGTTCGGCAGGCTGCCGCTGAAGCCTTGGAGAGGATCAACAAGGAGAAGAAGTAAAACGGTTTCGTCGCCTCCAAGTCACCGCAACAGTCGTCAAACACCAAGCGGCAAGGTCGGCGCGGAGTCGGTTGGGAATCGGCGGGAGGGTGACTGGTGAGGTACGTGGTGGCGGGGTCAGAAGGGTGATGGTCAGCAACCCTTGTAGCGGACGCATCATGGCGAGTGACGGAGCGAAGTATGACTCTACTTGCTGATGTCATCTTCCCAGCGTTTGCGGCGCCATATCTTGCCCGGTTGACGCTTCCTGCTGGTATTTCAGCGATAGTTGCCGAGATTGCAGTCTTCTGTGTCTTTAATAGACATCTCACCCTACGCAAGATTTTCTTCGTCGTGATGCTTGCCAACGTGGTCTCCGGCGTTATCGGATTCATTCTCGCCTTCGTCCTCCCAGACGGCCTGGTTCCAACGGTTGGTGGTCGGCCGTGGCAGAGCGTGGAAGCCGGGCCTCAGTTTGGCACGTATGTGATCCTGAGCTTCTTCGTTGCTTTCGTTCTCAGCGTGATCATCGAATATGCAGTCGTGCGGCTGTGCGTGATATATGCAAGGGTCGATAAGCCTCTGGTAACGGTCAGTCTCACAAATGTGGTGAGCTACGTTACGCTTGCCGGGTTGTGGTTCGTATTTGCTCGGTCGTGAAGGGCGGACCAACACCAATGCTTGATGCAGAAACGCTACGACCCTGCACGCTCCCCACGGGTTAGCTTCCGGTCGCGCGATCCTCTTCGAGCTGCCGCAGTTGGCCGCCGATCCAGGCGAGCGCGCGCGATTGCGTGGGCGAATGCAGCGTCAGAAGGATGATCCATGCGATGGCCATCGCCAGAACCCACGGCGTCTTTTCGGTGATGTAGGCAACGAGGAGAAAGAACGTTGCCCCTTCGAGGATGGCAGCGGCAGCGATCGTCTTGGTCATCATCAGCCGCATCAGCTTATTCGGCCATGTTTCCATGGGCTCGCCTGCCGCCGTTTCCTGCAAGATATTCCTCCGGCCCTGGACGACGACGATGCCGGGCACAATCGTCCGTACGACGAGCGCTAAGACTGCAAAGCCCGCCGCCGCGTAACTCAGCACCGGCGCCGGAGGGCGCCCGTGGCCGGCAGTGACCGCCAGCGCAATCACCAGGAACATAACGCAACCGAAGGTCATCGCAAGGACCACGATTTGAAGCGTCCGCACAGTTCCTGTCAGCGTCTCTTGCCAAGATTGGTCTGACATCACGGTTCCCTACCAATTGAGTGGGCCCTCGCCCGCTTGCGGCACACCGGCAGATGTGACAGGATGCCCTCACCCTATCCCTCTCCCAGAGGGAGAGGGGACCAGTTTGCGTTCAGGCCGCGTCGCGGCTGCCACCTTTGCGGTCGGCTGGCTTGGCGTCCTTAGCTTCTTGGGGATTCGGTTCGTCGGCGGGTTTGGCAATTTTCTCACCCAGTTCAACCTGTTTCGCTTCCCAGGTTTCCGTCCAGGTGCAGCCGGCCCAGGAGAGTCCCACGCCGAAGCCCACCAACAGCGTCCGCTTGCCCGGCCGCAACCGACCCGAGAGGCGCAGATCGTGGATCAGGATCGGAATGGTGGAGGAAACGGTGTTGCCGTAAGATTCGAGGGCCTCGGGCGTCTCTTCCGGGCCCAACCTCATGCGCTCGCGGAGATGTTTCAAGATGAAGGTGGTTGCCTGATGCACCAGGTACAGGTCCACGTCGGCGCGGGTCCACTTGGCGCCGGCCAACACCTTTTCGACCATCGGCGGCACCACCTCCAGGGTGAACTTGACCAGCTCCGGCCCATCCATGTACAGACTGCTGGGCCAGCGTTTGCGCTTTCGCGGCTGCACGGCGTCCGCCTTAGGCCGGGCTCCCCCTTCCGTGACGATCAGGGTGTCGGCCCCGCGGCCATCGGTGCCGAAAACGAATGAACCCAACGACGGCGTGTCGGCGGCCTCAATCAAAGTGGCAGCGGCGCCGTCGCCAAAAATCGTCCGCAACGAGCGATCGCTCGGATCGATGTACTTCGAGTAGGTCTCGGCAGTAATTAGAAGCACCCGACGAGCCGCGTCCGAGCGGATCAGCCCGTCAGCCAAGGAGAGCCCATAGACGAACCCCGAACAGCCCAAGTTGAAGTCCAAGGCCCCGATCGAAGTAGCCAGTCCTAGCCGGTCTTGCACCAGACACGCGGTAGTGGGCAGGACGTAGTCCGGCGTTTGCGTGCACAACAGCAAGAAATCGACCGTCTTGGGATTGACCTGATGTTGAGCAAACAGTCTCTCCGCCGCCTTGACCCCCAAGTCCGACGCACATTCTCCAGGTTGTGTAATATGGCGCGCACGGATCCCCGTCTTGGCGTAGATCAGCGGCATATCCCATCTGGGCTGCTCGGCGGCCAAGTAGTCGTTGTCCTCTACTTTTTCCGGCAAGTGGATGGCGATGGGGCCAATCGCGGCGAACTTCATTCCCCCACTCCTTCTGCCCGGACTACCGGTACACACGCAAGAACTCCCGCCGACTCAGGCGGGTAGGGTACCAAAGGCGAAGCGGAAACGTCAATTCCATTAGGCTCGATGAGCAGCAGGGCCTGAACTGAGATGCGTTCCGAAGATGGAGCCATAGCATACAGTATTCGCGCGGGAGTGCAAGGCTGCTCGGTCGAGACCGCCAGGCGTCTCGGCAAGATAGGCGGCGTGGGTAAGCCGCAGGGAACTCATGGGACCCGTTGCGGCACTGAGCCATCGTTAGAATACACATGCATTGGCGGCGCACGAACAAGTCCAATGATTGAACTGGGCTCCGCTACCGATCCTATCCGTCGCTGCGTTTCCCCCCGCCCCAATCGCGGCGTTGGCGGGAACTGAGAATGCCCATCGCCTTGCGATATTTGGTGACCGTGCGGCGGGCGACGGTGATCCCGTGGGCGGCGAGCTGCTGAACGAGTTGATCGTCGCTTAAGGGGTGCTGCTTGTCCTCGCCGTCGACGATTTCTTGCAGCTTCAGCCGCACGGCGTCCCAGGCCACTTCCTCACCATCGGCGCTGACGGTGCCGCCACAGAAGAATCGCTTCAGCGGAAAGATGCCCCGCGGCGTCTGAATCCACTTGTCGTCCACCGCCCGGCTGACGGTGGTCACGTGGACGCCCACCTTGTCGGCGATCTGCTGCATCTTCAGCGGCTCAACGGCTTCCGGCCCCTTATTGAGAAACTCCTGCTGGTGGTCGACGATCGCCTGGGCCACCTTGGTCAATGTGCTGCGGCGTTGTTGGATCGAGTCGATCAGCCACTGGGCAGCGCTGATCTTCCGCTTGATGTACTCGCGGGTCTCCTCGTTTGCCTCACCACTCTGAAAGAGCTTGCGGTAGTAGGGGCTGATGAACAGGCTGGGCGTGCGGCTGTCTTCCAACCGCACGCGATACCGGCCGCTCTCGTCCTGCTCGACAAACACGTCGGGAGTGACCGGCGGAACCACGATGTCCTGAAAGTCCGCCCCCGGCTTGGGCTTGAGCTTACGGAGCTCTTCGAGGACCGTCTGAATCAGTTCGATCGAATAGCCGGTGCGGCGGGAAATGACCGGCAGACGATTGTATTCCAGGTCTTCGAGGTGGTTGCCGATCAGCACTTTCAGTTGCTCGTAATACGGCATGCCGGGGGCCAGTTGCAGTAGCAGGCACTCGCGCAGGTCGCGCGCCCCCACGCCCGGCGGATCGAGCTTTTGCACCAACGACAGCCCGCGCTGGGCCACCGCCAGGTCTTCCGGCCGGGCGTCCGGCCCCAGCAGGTCGGCCAGCCGGCCCTGGAGATAGCCGTTGGGGTCGAGGTTATAGATGATCCGATCGGCCATCGCCCGAAGGCCCGGCTCGAGATCGAACCAACCCAACTGGTCGTGCAGGTAATCTTGCAGGGACTGGGGCCGGGCAGCCATGTTGGCCATCGCGTCGAGCTTCCGCTCGCCGGCCTGCTCCACCTCGGCTCGCGACGGCTGCACGCGGTCTTCAAAGTGGTCGGGCCACTCCTCGTCCATCTTCATCAGCCGCTCGAAATCCTGTTCGTTCGAATGGCTTTCGTCGATCACCAACTCCCGCTCTTCCTCGGTCGGGGCGTCCGACGGTGGACGCTCGGCGGCTTCGGCTTCCTCGACTTCGGCGGGGGCATCCGCATCCTCTTCCACCATCTCCAAGACCGGGTTTTCCTCCATCTCATGCTCGATTCTTTCCTGCAGCGCCAAAATAGGAAGCTGCAGGATCTCCATCGACTGGATCATCCGCGGCGCCAGCACCTGTTTCTGCACCTGTCGGAGATCTTGGCTGAAGGAAAGACGCATGAGTGGGGTCAGGGATGAGGGATGAGGGATCAGGGGTCAAGGATCAGGTTTGCATTTCTCATTTTCCGTTGTTCATTTTTCAGTCGGTCCTCTCAATGAAAAATGAGAAATGAAAATTGAGCAATGCCAACTCCCGCTTTCGGCTTTGTTCGACGCTCGACTCACAACTTTCTAAAACCCCTGCCGGCCGTTGATGGCGTCGGCCAGGATTTCTTTGTTGGCGAACTCCAATACGCTGCCGGTGGTGATACCGCGGGCAAGCCGGGTCACGCGAATCGGTAGTCCGGCTAACGCATTGGAGATGTGCAGGGCCGTGCCGTCGCCTTCAATGGTGGGGTTGGTGGCCATAATGATTTCCTTAAACGATCCCTGTCGGACGCGTTGCACCAATGCATCGATAGTGAGCTGTTCCGGCCCGATCCCGTCCAAGGGCGCTATTCGCCCCAGCAATACGTGGTACAGACCTCGGTAAGCGCCCGATTGCTCCAGTGCCATCAAGTCGCGGGGTTGTTCGACGACGCACAACACATCTTGCTGCCGGCTGGGATCACGGCAGATCGAACATTCCTCCTCCTCTGCCAAATTATAGCACCGGCTGCAATAGCGGACGTTCTCTTTCACCCCGCGGATGGCGTCGGCCAAGGCGATGGCCTCATCGCGAGAAACGCGCAATACGTGGTAGGCCAACCGCTCGGCCGACTTCTTGCCGATGCCCGGCAGCTTGGCGAGCTCATCGATCAGACGGGTGACAGATTGCGTCAGTTCAGGCACGGGGGAGTGGTTAGTGGTTAGAATGGGGTGGTTTTCAGTTGTCAGTCTTCAGGGGACGGGGGGCGAGCGCAGCAAGCGTCGCCTCATCTAATCCCTAATCCCCAATCTCTCATCCCTCATGATTCCTTGTCCGGCGGGTTGGTTTCGTCGGGTGAACTGCCGCCGGTAAATCTCTCCAGCGCCTCGGCTATGCCTGGCAGCGGCAGGCCGCCGGTGAAGTCGCGAACCATGTCGGCGTGCATCTGTTTACCCTTGGCGACGGCTTGATTTACGGCGGCCACCACCAGGTCTTCCAACATTTCCATGTCCTTCTGAGCGGCCAACTGGGGATCAATGTGGCAGCGGAGCACCTCCATCAGGCCGTTGACCTCGATCTCGACCATTCCGCCGCCAGCCGAGCCTACCACCCGGCGTCGCTTCATTTCCTCGGTGATCTGGCCCATCTGGCCGCCAAGTTGCTGGGCCTGCTTCAGCAGTGCGCCTAGATTACTGAGTCCTTTGAACATGATTCACTATCCGTCAGGATTTGGATTGCCTTGCCCGCGGGATGAGGTGTCTTCGATATGCACGGGGGTTGCCCCAAATAGCTCGCCGGCCCTTTGGATCAACGGATGCTTCATTACTGCGAGCCACCGTTCCTGTTGCAAGTTTGCCCTGGCCGGCGGAACCGGCGGTGGCTGACCGGGGTCGTCCTCGCTGAGGGAAAACTCAACCCGCACCTGACGGCCCGTCACGTCGGCCAACGCCTGCTCGAACCGGGCCACTTGCTCGGGCCGATCGCAGGCGGACCTGCACAAATCATATTGGGGCTTGAAGCGAATGACCAGACGGTCCGGGGCCGGTACCGCGACCGAGTCGAAGCGTTTGGCCTGCTCGACGACCATCCCCGAAAGTCGGGAAAGTGTCGCTGCCCAAACTTGGGGGGCATTGGCCGTGGTCAGCGGTTCACCGAGCGCCGGGTCCGGTTCTGGCGACGGGCCAGCTTGCGACAGCGTCGATCTGGCCGACGCTGTGCTGGCCGCTGAGGTGGACTCTTCGGAGGAGGTGCGGGCCACAGGGGTCGGCCTGGCAGCCGGAGATGTTATCGGCGGGTCAAGTTTTTTTTTTGCCGCCTCGTGGCCGACCGCCGCGCGGGTCGTCGGCGCAAGCCGCGGATTGGCCGCCACAGTCGTGCCCGACCGCATCTGCTCAATCAGCCGCGACACTTCCTCCAACTCTTCCAACCGGCTAATCTCGACGATGGCCAGTTCGGCAATGATCCGGCCCTGCGTGCTGTAGCGCATGTGGGATAGGGCCTGATCGAGGATTTGCATGGCCGCCAGCACCGCGCCGAGCCCCAGCTTTCGGCCGTCTTCCGCCACACGGGTGGCCCCGGCCGGCGACGTAAAAAGGAACGATTCGGGCGGACACCCCACGGTGGCAGCCATGCAGTCGCGGAAGTATCCAAACAATTGCTCCACCAACTGGGGCGCATCGACGCCGGCCGTCAAGGCGGCGTCGAACTCGGCCAGCGCCGCCGCCGAATCGCGCTCGACCAGCCGCTCGACCAAGGCCGCCAGCCGCTCGTCGCCGGCCGTGCCCAGCATGCCGTGGACCTCAGCCAGCGTGATCTTCCCCGAAGAAAAGGCCAACAGTTGCTCCAATAGCGACTGGCTATCCCGCATCGAGCCGGCTGCCCGCCGGGCAAGCACCTCCAGGGCCTCGGGCTCAGCTTCCACTCCTTCGGCCGCCACGATCTGCTCCAGCCGCCGGCGAATCGAGTCCGTCAGGATGCCGGCAAAGTCGAACCTCTGGCACCGCGAGAGGATGGTGATCGGAATCTTGGTCGGCTCGGTGGTGCAGAAG
>JAJYGU010000371.1 GCA_021784975.1 Planctomycetota bacterium | reverse complement strand
GGAGTGTGCTATGACCAGCAAACCGGTAATCGGGCTGAACGCCGAGTATCTCGCGCCCAAAAAGAACTCCCCAGCTTTATCTTATGTAACCGCTGGCTACTATAACTCGCTCATCAAGGCAGGCGCTGTTCCGATCATCCTCCCCCCGTTGATCGACGACGCCGACCTCCAGCACGTCCTGGACCTCGTCGACGGCGTGGTCTTTATTGGCGGCGCCGATCTGGACTGCCGGCACGAAGGTTTTATGTTGCATCCCTCGATGCGGCTCTTGGATCCGCGCCGCGAGACCTTCGACCGCAAATTGATGGACCTGGCGTCCGAACGCCGGCTGCCGGTCCTCGGCATCGGCTGCGGAATGCAGTTGTTGAATGTCTCGCAGGGAGGCAATTTGTCGTTACATATCGCCGAGGATTTCCGCAGTGCGCTGCCCCACTTGGACCCGATGGACCCGAACCACCGCCACGCGCTGGTGGTCGAGCCGGGCACGCTCATGGAGCGGGTCTACGGCGAGGGGGAGATTCGCGTCAACAGCATGCACCACATGGCGGTCGACGTGGTGGCCCCGGGCTTTGCTATCACCGCTCGCTGCCCCGACGGCATCACCGAGGCCATCGAGAGCACCCGCGACGATTGGTTTGCCCTGGGCACCCAGTTCCACCCGGAGAGCGATTCCGCCTCGGCCCTCGACCTGCGGATTTTCGAGGAGTTCGTCTGCGGCATCACCGGCGAGGTGGTCGACATGCGGCTGGTGGCGTAGTCCCGTGCGACGCCAGCATGACACGTAGGGTGGGACGAACGCAGTGAGCCCCACCAGAATCAATGCAAGCGGTTCCAAGAGAGACGATGGGGCTCGCTCCACTCGACCCATCCTACAATTCCGGGAAGATCATCGACTCGGCAAAGGTGGCGGAGAACTCCGGGTCGGTGGAAAGATCGACGTGCTCGGTGCGGGCGGCCAGCTCCTCGGCCAGCGCGCGGGCACGTTGCGACAGCGCCGCCAGCTTGGCCCCGGCCAGCGAGGTGTTGCCCATGTAACGGATGCGGGGACGTTCTACCTGCGGAGGCAGCAGCCCGATCCGCTGGGCGTTGCTGCGACGGATGAAGTTGCCGAAGCCGCCGCCGATCAAGACGCGATCGAGGTCGGCGGGCTTTAGCCCCGCCCGCCGCAGCAGCAAGCTGATTCCTGCGCGGATCGCCCCGGCGGCAAGCTGTACTTCACGAAAGTCGCGCTGAGTGAGGGCGATGCGACTGCCGTCGCCGGCCTCCTCGGCCGAGGCCAGTAGGAAGGCCACCTGGTTGTGCTCGACCGTTAGCCGGCCGACCAGATCAGCCGGCACGTGCTCGCCCAATTGGTCGGGCGTCTGCAGCCGGCCCATGCCATTCAATACTCCATGCCGAAGCAGCTCGGCGGTGACATCGATCAGCCCCGAGCCGCACAGGCCGACGGCGGCGACGTTGCCGATCACGTTGAAGTGTAAACGGCCGTCGTGATTGACGACGACTTTTTCGATGGCCCCGCTGCTGCCCCGCATGCCGCACGAGATTCGGGCCCCTTCGAAGGCCGGCCCGGCGGCTGTCGAGGCCGCCGAGAGCTTTCCGTCGGCCAAGAGCACGATCTCGCCGTTGGTGCCGATATCCACCAACAGCGTCGGTTTGCCGGCGTCGGCCAGACCGGTGGCCAGAATGCCGGCCACCGTGTCGCCGCCGACGAAGCCGCCGATGACCGGCAACACGTAGGCCGCGCCGCGGGGGTGGATCGGCAGGCCGATCTCGCTTGAGCGAAACACCAAACCGCGTTGGCTGGCCGGCACGAAGGGGACTTCGCCCAGCGGGCGGCAGTCCACCCCGCAGAGCAATTGCTGCATGGTGGTGTTGCCGGCGCAGACGATCTGGTAGATGCGATCGCCGGCGACGCCCGCCTGCCGGCACAGCTCCGCCAGCATTTCCTCGACGGCGGCGGCGATCGACTCGTGCAGTTGCTGCAGGCCGGCCGGGCCTTGCCGGGCGTAGTCGATCCGCGAGACGACGTCGTCGCCGAATTGCGTCTGCGGATTCAGCCGCGAGGCCACCGCCCACTCGCTGCCGGTGCCCAGGTCGAGCAGCGCGGCCACCAAGGTGGTCGTGCCGATATCCAGGGCCACCGCAAAGGCGTCGGCGGCGGTGTCGCCCTGCTCGAAGTCGATCAGCCGCCCGTCATCGAGCACCGCCGTCCCTTGAAATCCGAACTCCCGCAGCCGCCCCGAGAGCTCGCTGAGCAGGGGCAAATCGGCGGTGAGCGGACCCGATTGCAGCCCTTGCTCCAGCCGCGTCAGGTCGGAGGCATCGTTTCCGCGGCCCGGCGGGACGAGCCGGACATGGCGTTTGCGGACGGGCGGATCGTCGGAGGCGGCCGCTGCGGCCGCTTCCGTTTGCACCAGGATCTGGTGCATCGCCGAGGCCAACGAGGCGGCAGGAATCTCGACCTCCGCCGGGCCGAGCACCGCCGTTTGGCAGGCCAGCCGCCAGCCGGCTTCCAGTTCCGCCGCCGAGAATTGCTCGACTTCCGCGGCGGTGGGCGGACCGGCCCCCTGGGTCACCTTGACGCGGCAGTGCCCGCAAATTCCCTCGCCGCCGCAAGGCATGTCCAACACGATGCCGGCCCCGGCGGCGGCTTCTACCAGCCGCGTGCCCGGCAGGACGAAGACTTCCCGGTCCGACGGGCGGAAGGAGACGAACACTTCCGTGTCATGCATACGCCGCTTCCTCCCCCTCCGCGGAACTCTGCACCTTCTGCAGCCGCTCGACGAACTTGGCGGCCGTGGGCGAGAACACCTTGCGTTGGCGATGGATGACGCCGATCGGCCGCAGCAACTCGGGCGAGACCAGGCGGATGGCCGCCAGGGTCTTGCTCCGCAACTCGTCGCGGACCGTGGGCTCGGGGAGGATGCTGATGCCGGCTCCGATCTGCACCGCCTGCTTGATCGTCTCAATGTTGTCGAACTCCATCACCACGTGAATGCTCAACGACCGTTGCCGCAGATACCGATCGATCTCCTTACGGATAATCAGGTCGCGGTCGAAGGCCACGAAATCCAGTTCGTGGATGTGCTCGGCGGTGATGCTCTTGCGGGCTGCCAAGGGGTGGTCCGGCGGACAGACCACCACCATCGGCTCCAATCGCACCGGGATGACGCTCAACTCCGGCGAAGGTGTCGGGTACGAAACGATGCCCAAATCCACCTCGCCCTTGAGCACGGCGTCGTAGACCTTGTTGGGACGCAAATATTCCAGGCGGACCTTGGCCTTGGGGAAGCGGCGCATGAAGTCCTGCATGCAGCGGCTCATGTCGTGCAAGCCGACAGAATAGATCGCCGCCACCCGGACCAGGCCGCTGATCTCCATCCGCAGCGACCGCACGTGGGCCTCGACCGAGTCGTACAGTTCCAACACCTCGCGGAAGCCTTCGTAGGTGGCCTGGCCTTCGGGGGTGAGCACGAAGGGCCGCTTGGTGCGATCGACCAGTTGCACGCCGAAATGCCGCTCCAACCGGTGGACAGATTGGGTGGCCGCCGACTGGCTGACCTCGTTCACCTTGGCGCCGTGCGAGAAGCTCTGGTGCTGCACGACGTCGCAAAAGACCCGCAGCGTCTCGATGTTCATACTACGAGCTTATCATAAGTAATGCTTATGATCAAGTCGAGCAAGAACAGGAAGACCGAAGACCTAAGAGCCAACACCGTTCATCCATGCCAGGCGTAAGTCCGCTGCAAGGCATGAAAGACGGTAGTGGTGATCTGGCCGACGCTCATGGCCTTCGACATGACGGAAAAGGCATGGGCTCGGCGGGCCTGCTCGACGATCAGATCGTCCAACTGGGCGGATAAGAGGATGCAGGGCAGTAGCGCGCGAAACTCCTTCAACCGCCGCAGGGTTTCCAGGCCGGTGAGCTTGGGCATGTGCATGTCCAGCAGCACGAGATGAACTGGTTGCGCGTGGACGATCTCCAGGGCCTCTTCGCCGTCGCTGGCCAAGATGATGTGAAAGCCTTTCGGCTCGAAGACCACCCGGAGCGTCTCGCGATAGGCCAAATCGTCGTCGGTGATCAGTAGTGAGGGCGTTTCAAGGAGCATGGCGCAGACAGCCTACTTTACCAGGGTCCGCTCATTTTCGAGTGCAAGTCGTATGCCGTTGGCTGGTGTTCGTGGTGTGGCTGGCAATTCGGGCGATAACCATCAGCTCTGTATAATGTTACATCATTTGCTCGCCGTTCGCCAACAGAAATGTGGGAGAAAACTGCCGCGCGATTTCGCTTGGAACGGACGTGCTGCTGCCTTTTTGGCAGGAGAGGGCGGCCAAATTCCGTGGTCCAAAGGATCAACGCGCCGTTTGTCGAGCGCGGGTGATCGCAGGCGTTTTCTCTAGCCCAGGCGTTCTACGCCTGGGCTCGAGAAACGTGAGGCCGGTTGTAGTCATGGTGTTCGTCGCTAGACTTTGGATAGTGCATTCCTTCAACCGCCTGTTCTCATGCTGAATCGCGTGACTGCCTTAATTGGACCGGCCCGCAGCGGCAAGACCGAGTGGCTGCTGGCCCGCTACCGGGCGTTTCTGACGGCCCAACCCTTGGGCAACGTGCTTTGGCTGGCGCCCACCTGGCGGGCTGCTACCGAGGTCCGCGAGCGACTGCTGGACGGCGGCCTGCCGGGCTGCTTCCGGCCCGGCATCACGACCTTCAAAAAATACGCCGAGTCGGTGCTCCAGGCGGCGGGCCTGCCGATCCGCCCCCTCACGCGGCTCATGAAGCGGGAACTGGTCCGCCAACAGATCGAAGAGCAATCGCGGCACGGCCGCCTGCGGCACTTCGGGCCGATCGCCAATACCAGCGGGCTGGTCGATCTGGTCTGCGAGTTCATCAGCGAGCTGAAACGGCTGGAGATCTGGCCGGAGGAGCTTCAGCGGGCCTGTGCCGATGGCGGCATCACCGCCAAGGATTCCGAACTGCTGGAAATCTACGACGCCTACCAGCAGGCGCTCAGGGAACATGATCTCTACGACGCCGAAGGCAGTTTCTGGTCGGCCCGCGACGTGTTGCGCAGGGCTGAGGCGGGACGATGGAAGATGAATCTGCTGGTGGTCGACGGCTTCACCGACTTTACGCGGACGCAGCACGAGATGCTGCAAATCCTGGCGCGAGATGCCGAGCAGTTCTTCGTCTCGCTGCCACTGGAACCGGAGCCGTGTCGGGCGGATTTGTTCGCGAAACCCTTGGTCACGCTCGAAAAGCTCAAGAAAGGGATGCCGGGACTGGTGGTCGAGCGATTGCCGCGACCATCGGACGCCGTCTGGCCGGCCATGGCGCACCTGGAGCAAACACTCCTGGTCAATCCGCGGCTGCGGGCCGACTCGTCGGTTGCCGTCACCGCTCCCGAGGCGCGAGGCATCGAGATTCTGGCCGCCGCCCGCCCAGAGGGCGAGGCACGGCTGATCGGGGCCAAGATTAAGCGGTTGTTGGTGGATGCCACGGCCAAGCCCAGCGAAATCGCGGTGGTGCTCCGCTCCTTGTCGGATGCCGGCTCGCTGTTTGGCGAGGTCTTCGGTCGGCTGGGGATTCCCGTGTTCTTGGAGCAGGGGCAAACGCTCGATCGTTCGCCGGCGCTGCGGGCGCTGGTCCGCCTGCTTCAGCTCGACTTGAACGACTGGCCGCTCGGCGAGTTGTTGTCGCTGGTGGGCAGCAACTACTTCCGGCCCGAATGGTCGGCCTGGCAGGGGGGAAAAGCGGCCGCCGAGGTGGATCAGACCATCCGCCGATTACAAATTCCCCGCGGCCGCGATCGTCTGCTGGCGGCGCTGCGTCAGCCCACGGGCGACTCAACAATTGCCGAGGGCGTCCAAGACAGCGGTCCTCAACGACCTAACGACGAGAAGATCACGGCCAAGACGATGGGCTCTCTGCTGGAGCGATTGGCACTTGTTTTTGATAAGTTGCCGCAGAAGGCGATCTTGGCCGACTGGGCGAAAGCCTGGCAGCAACTTGCCTCGCAGACTGGTTTGCACCGCGCCCTTCGAGAATCTGTCGCCGACGTGGAGGCGTCGGCTGGGATGATTGCCGATCTGGCAGCATGGGATCGCTTGATGGAGGTGCTGGCCGCCGACCAGCGCTTGGCCCAATGGTTGCAACGACGGCCCCCGGAACTCGACCGGCCACAGGCATTCGAGATGCTGTTGGACATCCTTCGCAGCGAGCGGATCGGCCCACCCGGCGACGAGGCCGGCTGTGTTCGGGTGCTCTCGGCCGCCAGTGTACGCTCGTTACGGATTCCGTATCTCTTTCTGGCGGGGCTTTCGGAAAAGGCATTTCCGCCGCCCGACCGCGAGGACCGGCTCTATGGCGAGGCCGATTACCTGCGGCTGATCTCCGCCGGCCTGCCGCTGGTCGCCCGCAGCGAGCGGAATCGGGAAGAAATGCTGCTGTTCTACGAGGCGGTCACGCGGGCAACCAAGCGTTTGTACCTAAGTTTCCCCGCAGTGGATGAATCGGCCCAACCGTTGGCGCCAAGTCCGTACTTGGAAGAAGTCGACGAAGCGTTCGGTGGGCAGATCCCGCGCACCCAGTGGGCCGACCTGAGCCCGGTTCCGCGCGGCGATGAGCCACTCTGCGAGGAAGACTTTCGCGTAATGGCGGTGGCCGCCGCCTTGGGCGGAAACGCGGCCCCGATGTCAGGGGCCGGGGGTCAGGGGTCAGAGGTTAGGGACGTTGCCTTGGGCGAAAGCGTGGCCCTGATGGCCGGCTTGATGGGGGCGGCCCCCTTTTCGGCCGGCAAGCGGCGGGCGGCGATGGTCGAAAACCTGGCGGCCGGACTGGAGCTCAACTACCTCCGCCAGGACCGCGGCCAATTTGGCCCGGCCGAGGGCATGTTGTCCGGGCGGGCCGCCCACGAATACCTGTTGGCCTTGTTCTCGCCGCAGCACGTCTTCAGCGCCACGCACTTGGAGCAGTACGCCTCCTGTCCGTTCCGTTTCTTTCTGGAGAATGTGTTGGGGATTAAACCGCTGGTGGACCTGACGCTGGAGTTCGATGTTCTCGAGCGCGGACGGCTGGGGCACGCCGTGCTGGCCGACTTTCACCGCCGTATTAACGAGCGCTTTGGCCGGCCGGCTTCGCCTTTGGAGCTCGATCCGGAGCAGTACGATTGTCTGCTGGGGGCGGCCTTGAACGAGGCAACCCCACCCCCACCGGAAAATCCTGTCGAGCTAGCCCTGGCCGAGGTCAGCCGCCGGCAACTTGCCGAGTGGCTGGCAAAGTACCGCTCACAGTGTGAAAAATACGATCGCCAGTGGCAAGAGTGCGAGGTGCCGTTGCGGCCCGCGCTGTTTGAGGTCTCTTTCGGGCGCATTGGGAGCGAGCCGCCCTCGACGGAATCGCCGATGAGGCTCGAAGCGGGCAAAGATACCATCAGAATGTCCGGCCGGATCGACCGAATCGACACCGGCATGGTCGCCGGCCACGCGGTGTTCAACGTCATCGACTACAAGACCGGCTCGCCGCTAAAGTTTACGCCCGACACGGTGACCCGCGGCACGACGCTCCAACTGCCGCTGTATGCGCTGGCGGTCTTGGACCTTTTGCTGGCTGATCGCGACGCCGTGCCTTGGGCGGCGGCGTACTGGTACCTGCGCGACGAGGGCATCAAGCCCCGGCAGGCGCTGCGGATGTATCGCAAGGTGGACGGCCGGTTCGAGCTGGACTCCAAATGGGAAGAGATGCGGGCCGGGCTGGCCGGCACGGTGTCGGCCCTGGTGGGCGGCATCCGCCAGGGCAGCTTCGCCGTGTGCAGCGCAGACGACCGTTGTACGGGCTATTGCCCCTTCAGCACCGTCTGCCGGGTGAACCAGGTTCGTTCGTTGGAGAAGATATGGCAGCCGCACCCGACCCCCGAATGAGCCGACCTGGCCTGACCGAGCAGCAGCACCGGGCGGTGACGGCCCGCGGGGTGTCGGTGGCCCTCTCGGCCGGCGCTGGTTGCGGCAAGACCACCGTGCTGACTGAGCGTTTCCTGGCCGAACTCGAGCCTGGCAACGGCCAGCCGCAGCCCCATCTGGGGCAAGTCGTGGCCATCACCTTCACCGAGCGGGCCGCCCGCGAAATGCGCGGCCGGATCCGCAAGGCCTGTCGCCAACGATTGCTGGATTGCCCTCCGCAGCAGGTCGATTATTGGCAGAACCTGGTTCGGGAACTGGATGCCGCGCGGATCAGCACGATCCACGCCTTCTGCGGATCGCTGCTGCGGTCGCACGCCGTCGAGGCCGGGCTGGACCCGCGGTTCCGCGTGCTCGACGGTTCGCAAAGCGGCACGCTGCTCTACGAGCTTATTGACGACGAGCTTCGCAGCCGGCTGGCCGACCGCGATGCCGGGGCACTGGCGCTGGCGGTGCGCTACAATTTCGAACAGTTGCGGAGCATGATCGCGCGGCTGGTGGCCGCCCGCGACCAGATCAATTGGCCCCAGTGGCAGGAGGAAACGCCCGAGAGCCTGGTTGCCCGCTGGGAGGAGTTCTGGCGGAGCGAGACAGTCCCGCTGGTGTTGCGGCGGTTCTCTGAATCGCCGGCGGGCAAGACAGTGCTCGACCTGGCCCTGCGCTATCCGCCGGCCCATCCCAAGATGCGCGAACGTTGCGACCGGCTGCTGGAGCAGCTTCCCAGCCTGCCGCAGAGCGACCATCCCCTGGAGCAACTGGCGGTCATCGGCGAGGCCGCCAGGGTGCAAGGCGGCGGGACGGCCAAGCACTGGGTGAGCGAAGCGGTCTACGAGCGCTTCAGGGATGCGGCCAAGAGACTCCGCGACGACATCAAGGACGTTACGCAACGGATGACCTTCGATCCCCTGGCTGCCCGGCCCGCGGCCGAAACCGGCCTGCAATTGTTGGCGCTGGCCGCGGCGGTCGATGCGAAATACCACGAAAAAAAGAGGGCCTTGGGGGTGCTCGACTTCAGCGACCTGATGATCCACGCCCGCGGCTTGCTCGTCGGCCCGCAGCGCCGCGGGCTGCGGCGCCAGCTCGCCGCCCAGATCCACTTGTTGCTGGTGGATGAGTTTCAGGATACCGATCCGCTGCAAGTCGAGCTGGTCAAGGCGCTGTGCGATAACGAATATCTCCACGGCAAGCTGTTCTTCGTGGGCGACTACAAGCAATCGATCTACCGCTTCCGCGGCGCCGACCCGCAGGTGTTCCGGCAGTTGCGGGCGGAGATTCCGGCGGAAGGACGGCTGCCGCTCGTGGAGAATTTTCGCAGTCAGCCGGCAGTGCTGCACGTGGTCAATGCCCTCTTCTGCGACTGCCTCGGCCCCGACTACGAGCCCTTGCAGCCGCATCGGCCGCAAGTCGGACCCACCCCGGCGGTGGAGTTCCTCTGGGCGAGCGAGTCGGTGGAGCGGGAGACGGAGAGCGGGCGGGGGTCGGAAGCCGCTCCACCTGGCGGTGAAAACGGCGAGACGCCGGGGGCCGCCGAGCGCCGTCGCCGCTGCGAGGCGGACTGGATCGCCCGCCGCATCCGCGTCATGCTCGATGCCCGCCAGCGGATTGTTTGGGACCAGGCGGCGGCCGCGGCCGGTGCGCCCGCCACCCGGGCCGTCCGGCCGGGCGACATTGCCCTGCTGTTCCGCGCGCTCACGCACGTCGAGTGCTACGAAGAGGCCCTGCGGGGATACGGCATCGACTATTACCTCGTCGGCGGACACGCCTTTTACGCCCAACAAGAAATCTTCGACCTGCTGAACTTGTTGCGGACACTGGAGACGCCCAACGACCAGGTGAGCCTGGCCGGCGTGCTCCGCAGCCCGATGTTCGGCCTTTACGACGAGACTCTGCTTTGGCTTTCGCTCGACCGCGGAGGCTTGGCGGGCGGGCTGTTCGCCGGCGAACTGCCTGAGCAACTCGACGGGCAGCAGCGGCGGCAAACCGAGTTCGCCGCCCAAACGCTCCGCGAGCTACGGGCCATGAAGGACCGGCTGCCGATGCTCGTACTCATTCACGAGGCCTTGCACCGGACCGGCTACGATGCCTTGCTGCTCACCGAGTTTCTCGGCGAGCGAAAACTGGCCAACCTGCACAAGCTGATCGAGCAGGCGAGGAGTTTCGATTCGGCGGGGATCTTCACGCTCTCGGACTTCATCACGCAACTCGCGGAGTTCGTCGCTCGCCAACCGGACGAGCCTTTGGCAGCCACCCATCCTGAATCGGACGACCTAGTCAAGCTAATGACCATCCACCAGGCGAAGGGTTTGGAGTTTCCGGTGACGATCGTACCGAACGTAGGCTGGTCGCGGCGGACGCAGTCGTCGGCAATCGCCTTTACGCCCCGCTTGGGGCCGATGGTGAAAGAGAAGGGAGCCACCTGCGGTTACGATCTCCACCTGCTGGCGGCGGACGACGAGGAGGCATCCGAGTTTCGCCGGTTGCTGTACGTGGCCGCCACGCGGGCCGCCGACTACCTGATTCTGGCGGCGGGCCGGGAGGAATTGAACCTCGACGGAGAAACCCGGGCCACGAAAGCTGCCAGATTATGGCGGGGGACTGGGAGGAATTGAACCTCGACGGCGGAGAAACCCGGGCCACGAAAGCTGCCAGGCCGTGGGCGGATTTGCTCGGCCAGCGATTCGATCTGCTCAAGGGGACGCTGAAGGTCGAGTTGCCCGTCGGCCTGGCAGTGCCCGAGGTTCGCGTGACCACCCGCCAGCCGGCCGTCGGCTCGAAGCCGGTGGACTTGCGCCAGCGGCGAGACCTCATGAAGATCCTGGACCAGGCCCGGCAGATGGCGGCCGAGAGGATGGGCAAGACGCCCGGCTACTTGGCGCCGTTGTCGGCCGACCCGACCGGCCGGCGGCAGTTTTCTTTCTCCCGGCTGAGCGGCCAATTGAGCCAGCCGGTCGTCCCGGTGGAAGCCGATTCGTTCGAGGCGGAGGCGTTCGCCCCGCCGCGGCTCGATCCCCGCGGACTGGGCACCTTGGTGCATGCCGTGTTGGCGGAGCTTGATTTCGCCGGGTCGGCGGGCGAGTCCGAGCGGCTCTCGGAGCATGTTGCCGACCTGGTCCGTCGCCACGCACCGATGCACCTGCCTGACTCCACCGAGCAAGAACTCGAGGCACCGATCGACATGCTGCGGCGTTTCCTGGCCTCGCCGCGGGCGGCCGAGATCGCCGCCGCCCAACAGGTCTACCGCGAACTGGAGTTCCTGCTCCCCTGGCCGCCCGAGGATTCGCCGGCCGGCGGACGCTATTTGCAGGGTTTTATCGACTGTCTCTATGGTGATGTCGCCGGGCAATGGCGGCTGGTCGATTACAAGACCAATCGGGTGGCACGAGAGAACGTTGCCGCGGCCGCGGCGGCCTACGAGATGCAAATGCTGGTCTATGCCTTGGCGGCGGAGCGCATCCTGAAGCGTCCGCCGGCGGAATTGGTGCTGTGCTTTTTGGCGCCGGGCGTTGAATATCGCTTCCCTTGGGACGATGCCGCCCGCGGGCAGGTGGTAGAATTGGTAGATGGGGCGATGCCAAGAGCAATCAATGCTCGTACCTGAGGAACAACACCGTTTTGCCATCGAGGTGGTCCGCCGGCTTCGCGGCGCGGGGTTCACCGCGTACCTGGCAGGGGGCTGCGTGCGCGATCAGATCCTGGGGCGGACGCCCAAGGACTACGACGTGGCTACCGACGCCATCCCGCCGCAGATCCGCCAACTCTTCGGCCGCCGCCGCACCTTAGCCATCGGGGCGGCGTTCGGGGTGATCGCGGTGAGGGGGCCGAGGGCGGCGGGACAGGTGGAGGTAGCCACCTTCCGCCGCGACCTGAGCTACAGCGACGGCCGGCATCCCGACGCGGTCGCCTTCAGTTCCGCCGAAGAGGACGCCGCCCGCCGCGACTTCACCATCAACGGCCTGTTCTTCGACCCGGTCCAACAGCGGGTGATCGACTTTGTCGGCGGCCAGGAAGACTTGGCCCGGGGGCGGGTCCGGGCCATCGGCGATCCGCGGCAACGGTTCAGCGAGGACAAGCTGCGGATGCTCCGGGCGG
This sequence comes from Planctomycetota bacterium, assembly GCA_021784975.1. Taxonomy (GTDB): domain Bacteria; phylum Planctomycetota; class Planctomycetia; order Pirellulales; family Thermoguttaceae; genus JAJYGU01. The sequence continues at coordinate 19,833 of JAJYGU010000371.1, read as the reverse complement.
TGCGATTTGCGGCCACCTTTGGCTTCCAATTGGACCAGCAGGCCCGGAACGCGATTGCCGAAATGGCCCCCCAGATCGCCGTGGTCAGCCCGGAGCGGATTGCCATGGAGATGCGCCGCCTGCTGGTGGACGCCCACGCCGCGCGGGCGGTGCGGCTGATGTGGGAAACCGGTCTGGCGGCGGTTCTCTTGTCGGAAATTGTTCCCCACGACAGCCAACAGCGCGAGCGTTTCGATCAAACCCTGGAGATGCTGACGCGACTCAGTCGCGGCGAGTCTCTCCCCGCGCACGCCGGCGAGACCATCGGCCCAACGCCAGGCGCTGCAACGCAGGCACAATCCGGCCACGCCGTCCACGATGAGAGAGCCTCGCTGCCGAGCTTTCCGCTCGCGCTGGCCGCCCTATTGTCGGCATGGGTCGATGCCGAGCAAGCAGCGGTCATCTGCCGACGGTGGCGATTATCGAATGCCGAGACGGAGCGGACCGCGTGGCTAGTTGCCCACCGCGATTCGCTCCAGCAGGTTCGGGAGATGCGATGGTCGGCGCTGCAACCGATCTTGATTGCCGACGGCGCCAGCGAACTGCTCCGGCTCATCGAGGCCGGCTCGCCAACCGAGGCCGAGGCGGCTGCCTATTGCCGCAGCCTATTGAGGCAGCCTCGCGAGCGGCTCGATCCGCCGCCGCTCTTGACGGGCGATGACCTGCGGGCCATGGGCGTACCGCCCGGCCCGCGGTACAAGGTCTGGTTGCAGCGGCTCCGCGACGCCCAGTTGGACCAGGAGATCCACACCCGAGCGGAAGCAATGGCCCAGGCCGAGCGATGGTTGCTGGCTGAGCATGAGTGCTTATAATGGACATGCGCGGCCCCTTTTCTTCGATCGATCTGCCTAAACGGAGCACTAATCATGGACAAGAAGGTGAAGAAAAAGGCGCACGTGCTGCAGCAGCGGATTCAGACCCTGCGGCAGCAGTTGGCCGGCGCCAAGAGACAGATGGACGACCCGGCGGAACTGAAATCGATCGAGCAACAACTGGCGGCCGCCGAGGCCGAGCTGGCCAAGGTCAAGGGCTAGGCCGCGCAAAACGATGACTTAGCGGCCGTCCAGCAACAACTTCCACTTTCGCCAAGGGGACAGTCCCATTTTCGCCGGACGAAAATTGGGACAGTCCCCAACTTGTTTTTGGACGGCCGCTTATGCGGAGGTCGGAGCGCGGGCGTCCCACCCGCTTCCGGAATTGCCGGCGAAACGCCCGCGCTCCATCATTTGTTTCACGGCTTGCTTGCCCGCGCGTCACGGATCAGCTTGCCCACCTTCCTGAGGGTCTGCACGTCGATGGGCCGAAGCCGGCCGTGGTAGTCGGGACCGACGTCCAGCGAAAAGATATTGCCGTACTTGACGGCGCCGAGATAGTCCCCCAGAAGCTTGCCCGCCGGCAGACATAGGCCGTCGTGCCGGGGCAGCGAGTAGAACCACATTGCTCCACCCTGGTGCGGCGGAAGGATGGGATAGGTGAACTCCGCCAGCCGATAGCATTTGCTGGGGGGGTCTTTGATAAACGGCGCGGCGGTGGGGTCCTGCAAGGGACCGGGCCGCCCGCATTCGCCCAAGCGGATATCCGCCCCTTGCTGGTCGCCGCTGTTGAAACCCACGAAACAGCCCGGCTGCAGTGACTTAACCAGCGCCAGGGTGTCGTGGTGGGAAAGCCCGCCGTCGCCGACCGCGTGATCGAACCAGATATACTCGATCGGGCCGTACTGGGTGAGCAGCTCGCGCAACTGCGATTTCTTCATCTCCGGGTTGTAGCCGCCGTTATTGACCAGTCGGCCGCCGCCGGGCTTGTCGGGCCAGGCCCACTCGCCTTCGGAAAAGTAGAGGGCCAATTTGATTCCATACCGGTCGCACGACCTCCGCAACTCCGCCAGCACGTCCCGGCCCAACGGGCTCTTGGTTACCTTCCGATCGGTGGTCTTGGTGTCCCACAGACAGAAACCGTCGTGATGCTTGGTGAGGAACAATATGTACCCCATGCCCGCCTCTTTGGCGGTGCGGGCCCATTGGTCGGTATCGCAGCCCTTGGCTCGAAAGAAGGCCACGTCCTTCACTCCGGGCGTCCATTCCTTGCCGGAAAAAGTGCTCAACGACCAGCAGACAAACATCCCCCAATGGAGCCCTTGCAGTTGCTTGGCCCGCAACAGCATGTCCACCGGCTGCGCGGCGAGTGACCCGGAGGCAGGGGCACACGCCAGTGCGACCACCAGAAGGATCAGAGGATTTCGTCTCATAACAACCTCGCGCCGTAATCTCTCACGGGGACTGTCCCGATTTCTAGGGCGGGACGCCACAAGAATGGGACTATCCGCCTGGGACCTGCCCAATTCTATGCCGTCGGGGCCGTGGCCAACTTCCGCAGGGCGTCGAGCACCCGCAGGAGGTCGTTGCGGGCGATCTCCCGCCAGCCCGATACCTTGTGGTTCAAGATGGCCAGCTTGAACATCTCGAAGGCCTCGCTCAGGTCGGCCGGCAGGGCCGGTAAATCTTCGAACGGCCGCACCGTCTCGGCCGCCGGCTGTTGGGCCATATCCAGCGGATCGTTGGCTACCGTCGCGTCCGCGTCAAATGGAGCCGCATCGTCGTCGGCCAGTGGGTCGCCATGGTCGCGAACCTCACCCGCCAAATCGGAAATCGTCGCCGAAGGAAGGTGGTTCGCGGCCAAATAGTCTTCATCGGTCTCGCTGGCAACAAAATCGGAGGGTTGCGGCTGCAACTCCGGCGGCGAGCCAAGGGCCTCCCAGCGTTGGTCGCACATCCCGGCCACCGACCAACCGCTTTGCACCGCTCCTTCCAACCACATCTCGGCGTCCGACCATTCGACGGCCGCCTGAAAATGGCTCCAATACAGCCCGGCATATTGCGGATAGACTTCGCCGAAGCGCTGCCAGACGCGGCGGAGCCGGCCCACGTGCTGTGGGCTGACGCCGCCGACCTGCCGGCTCCAAGCCTCGTCACTGCAAGAACCGGCCGGAGCGCCGGCCTCGGCCAACGCCCGTCGCCACTGGACGATGATGCGGCCTTTCTCCCAGTTGGTGGTGCTGACTAGCTGGTTCCAACGTCCCGCGTACTCGGCCGAGGTCTCCTCGACCAGTGCCATCGCTGCTTCCATGGAGCAAAATCCTTTTTTGGAGTAGCTTCCTGATGAACCAAGGGATTAGGGATCGGGGATTTGAAGTACATGGCATTGGCTTTAAGTCTAATCCCTGATCTCTAATCCCTAATCCCTTGGACGGCGCCTGTCAAGCCTGGGGGAGATCAAACGGGTCGTCGTAGGTCTGCTTGAGGGGATCGGGGGGAGGGCCAACCGGCTCGTCTTCTTGGTCTACCGGACGGACCACCACCCGGTTCGCCCGCACCTGAACCACCCGGACCGGCTGGCCGACTTCAATCGGCATGCTCTCACTGATGGCATCGATGGTGCGGCCGTCGATGGTTACCACGCCGCTCAAGAGCATTTTGCTCTTCGCCCGGCCGGTGCGGCCGATCAGAGCCTTGAGGCGATCGAAATCCGGGTCCCGCGGCAGGACTTCATCGCTGGTCGGGGCAGACAGTATCATGCGGCGGCCGATCGCCGTGTGCGGCCAATATTTGAAGGCCAAGACCAGGATCGTCGGCATTCCGATGGCCGCGGCGAGCAAGGTGAGGAGCCCCTGCATCGGTCCTTGATAGAAGCCCGTAACCACGGCGGCCACAATGGCTGCCGCCGAGAGGAATGCCAAAATGCCGGCCGAAGGGAAGAAAACCTCCAGGATGGCCAATCCGGCCCCCAGCCCCAGCAACAGAATCGGCCACACCCAAGGGTCCATAGTGGTCAGCTCGCCACTTCCCTCACCAGCACCCGGTTGCCGCGGACCTCAACCACCTCGACGGCCGCGCCGCGATCGATGGCCTCGCCGTCGGCCATGACGGCCACCAGTTGATCGGCGAAGCGGGCCTTGCCGGCTGGATTGAGCCGGGTGGTGGTGGTCCCCCGCTGGCCCAACAGGTCGTGGAAGTCGACCAAAGCTTCGCGGCGACGGATGGTTTCGGCCTCTTCCCCGATCGGCGGCTCCAGGAGCATCCGGCCCAGCAGCGTCGATTTGGGCATCCAGCGGCGCAGCAGGACGGCCACGGCAATCAGCCCGGCCATCGCTCCGGCCACCGTCTCCAGCGAGCGTTCGAGCTGGCCCATTTGATACTCGTTATGCGGCCAGACGAAGGTCTGGCTGGCCAGGACCAGGGAAGCCAGGATCAGGATGCCGCCGCCCAGCCCGAAGATCCCGAAGCCGGGGATGACGAAAATCTCCAGCAGCAGGCAGATGAGGCCCGCCAGGAACAGGCTCACCTCCAGCCAGGAGGCCGTCCCGCCCAGGTATCGGCTCCAGAAGAACAAGAGGAAACAGATCATGGCCACAAACGCGCCGATCAAGGTGCCGGGCGAGTGCAGTTCCACGTAGAGCCCCACCCCGCCGATAATCAACAACAGGATCGCCATGCCCGGGGAGGCCAGCCCTTGGATCACGGTATCCGCCCAGGCTGGCTCGACCAGCGCCGGATCGTGCTCCAGCCCGTAAAACCGCTTGAATCCGCCGAAATCATTGACGGTGCGATTGATCAGACGATATTGCTCGGCAGTGGCGCCGGAGAGTCGCAGCGGCATGCCGGGGGTGGAGATCAGGCTCTCCTTTTGCCATTGGGCGGCGTCGGTCTGCTCGTCGAGCTCCTGCGTGCAGAAGTATTCGTCGTCTCCCGGCTTGCTGACGTGAAAGACGTCCAGCTTGGGATCGATCATGGCCGCCAGCAGCGACCACGAGCGTCCTTTTCGCGGGGCGAGCTCTTTGCGAAGGGTCTGGGAGGCCAGTTGGATTTCGTCAGCCGACAGCTCGTAGGCCCCCGGTCCGCCGAGCACCGCTTGCGGGCGCATCACCACCTGATCGCACGCCAGCGCCACCAAGGCGGCGTCGGCCCGCGCCTCGCGAGGAATGTAGGCCACGGTGCGGACCTTGCCAGGATCAAGCTGGAAGGCCAAAAAGTCGGCCAGCCGCATGGCGTCGTCCGCCTTGCCACCGGCGCTGTCGATCTCCAAGCAAATGAAATTCACGTCGCGCAAGCGGACCTGGTCGTCAATCATCTTTTCGATTTGATCGACATTCTTGGCGATAATCGGGCCGCGGAGGTTGATCCGCACCGCCCGCCAACCGCCGGCCAGCGAAGGATCGTCTTCGATCGCCACCGGCGGCAGTTCGAGGGCCTTGGCCAGGTCGCGGCGATTCGAAGCCAGATAGCTCACGCAGCCGATCCGCCGCCCTTCGGCGGCCGAGAGCCGCCATGGCTCGCCGGCCGCCTTGAGGGTGACCAGCTTTTGGATGGTGTGCCGCTTCTTCAATTCTTCCAGGCCGTCGGGCGTAACGTAGTCGGTGCCGGTCTCGGTCTTTACTTCCAACACTTGCGCCGCCGGATCGAGCAGTCCGAGGGCAACGGCCACCGGCACGGTCCGCCGCCGGCTGGCAATCTCCCGGTACGCGCTGAGTACGGGCGGGCTGATGGTCTTCTCGTCGATGCCCGCCTGACCCATCGAGGCGTCTTGGGCCATGATGATCTGGTCGCAGGCGATCACGTCGAGGACCGCGTGGCCCTGAATCGGCTTGGGGAGATAGGCCACCGTGGTGGCGGCGTTCAATTCGTCGCTGGAGAGGAAGATGGCCAGATCATAGGCGGTGCCGAACTCGCTGCCGGCGCCAAATTGGCCCTCGCCGGCCGGGACATCGAACTCCAGGATCAACACCGGCCGAGCCCCGGCGGACTGGGCCTTCTCGATGGCCCGGCGCACAAACTGCCGGACGCGATTGGCGGTCTGCCCGTCGATGGGCAAAGGGAGGCGGATCGAATAGCCGACCCGCCTGGCGGCCTTCGACGAATCGGCGGAGTACGCCGGCGCGGTGGCCAGCCAAGAAAAGAGCAGGCAGCCAACGAGGATCGAGCCGGCAACGGTCCACCGACGTTGCCATCGGACTTCGCGTGCTGCCAACGGTCTGGCGACCATACCCATTGCCTCAACAAGACCCGAACAAAGGGGGGCAACTCCCCCATCTTGACGCCCAACAACTGATTATAGAGCAGCCTCAGGCACCGTCAATTCGCACGCGGCGGGGCCGAGCTGAGGGACAAAACGCAAGGTGCAATGCTCGTTAGCTTCGATTTGCCTTCGAGGTCCGTGCCGATTCCCGCGACCGTTTGCCTCGCCGTGACGCGATAAGTACGCTACGAGCGACATAATGTGGTGTTACATCTAGTGAGGGGGTTGACATGGCCCGCGTAACTTTACTACAACGGGGCCATCTCTGTGGTTCCGGTGCGGAGGGGCTTGGTAAGAGGAGGCCGGTTACCATGATCCGATTCTCGTGCCCGGCCTGCGGGAAGAACTACGGACTTCGAGACGGCGTTGCCGGCCGCAAGGTTCGATGTGCAGCATGCGGGAAGACGTTGGTAGTTCCCTCCCCCTCGATGCAGCCGCCAACCGTTGCAGCGGCCAAGGCGGCCAAGCCGGCTGCCTCGCTGGCCGCCGAAGCCCATCATCCGCCCTCGATTGCCACTGGTGCGAAGATTCGGCCAGTAGCGTCTTCCGCTCGCGCGCGGCCGCCGCTGGTTAAGACGCTTCCCGCGGTGAGTTCCAGCCTCGATGTCTTCTCGGCGGATTTCCCCCAGTTGCCGAGCGTGGATCCGGGAATAGTTCTGCCCGAGAGACCGCAGAAATCAAGAGACGAAAAACCCGGCAAATCCGGCCAACGGAACAAGCCGACCGAGCCGGTCGAGCCTGGAAAGCGTGCCTGCCCACACTGCGACTACATCAACGATGCCGAGAGCGAGTTCTGCGCGGTGTGCCGCAAGAACATGAACGCGCCGCCGGCCCGCCGCGGGGAAGGATCCAAAGAGTCGAAGGAGTGGCTCTATATAGCTCTGGTCGTGGGTCTGGCGTTGGCCACTACGCCCATCTTCTTCCTCATCCTGTGCGCCGTCATGGGCGGCGTTCTGGCCTTGCTGATCTGCGCGGTGGAAATCAGGCTGATCACGGCCATCGGCAGTTTTTCGGTAGCCTGCCGCCTTTTCAACCAGGACATTCCGGAAGCTACCGATATTTTTCGCCTAACCGTCCGCGCCAATCTCTTGGTCAATATCGTCATCACCTTTTTGGTACAGAAGATGGGCATGGACGGGGCGGGCTGGCTGTGTACGGTAATCTCGACGGTAGGTTCGGTGGTCGCCGCCTCGTTCTTGTGCATCCTGTATTTCCAGATGCCTGTCGTGCACGCCGTCCTGATTTCGATCTGTTACAACGTGTTTGCGGCCGTCCTGGCGGTGGTAGGCGTTATTTTGCTGATCATGGCGTTCGCCGGTTATCTAGCGACGGCGGGCGCGGGCAGCCGCCAACGGCTCATGCAGGAGATGGGGGCGCCGCAAGGTTCCGCATTGCCCTCTGCGCCTAGCGACGTCCGGGGCAAGGACGATCAGGTTCCCGTCTTGCCGCCAACCACCCCCGACCAGAGCAGGGCTGTGCCCAAGATGACGGCGCCTACCGCCGATAAGCGGCTGCTTGGCGGGCTTGACCTTGAGGTTGCCCCGGCGGTTGCTGGGGGGGCGGCTGTTCGACGATCCGCTTCCAGCCGAAGGGGGTCATGGGCCGAAACGGGTCGCTCACGTGGAAAAACTGCAACGGATCGTTCACCACCACGTCGTAGAAGGCGTAGGTGGTGTAGTCCTTGCCGTTCGGCTGCACCAGCTTCAGGGCCACCGGCGACATGTCTGCCTGGTTGATGATGAACTCCGCCCGGTCGAAGTTGGCCTTCTCTTGCTGGTAGCGCGGCCAGGCCTCCAGCCAAACCTGGCCCTTGGCGTCGCCGGGCGTGATGACCCGGATCCAATAGCGTTGTTTCAGCCGCTGCGCTTCGGAACCAAAGAGGAACGGCAAGGGGGTGTCGGCAATCGCCTTGCCTTGCAACCGCGGCGGCAAGACGTGCTCGATCATCTCCTTTTGGGCATATTTGAACTCGAAGATCGACTTGCCGTCGGAAACCCACTGCTCGGCGCGGGCATCGCCGATGGGCTCGATCGAGCCATTCCGCTCGGCCGTTTCCACGCAAAACTTTCCGCGGTCCGGGGCCTTGTACTTGACGATGCCCATCTCCACGAACTTGGCCTCGTTGGGCTTGTCTTTCTCCACAAAGACGGTGTCGTAGATCCATCGCTTGAAGCGGCAGTCGAAGGTCTTGATCGACTGGTTATGCTTCTCCCACTGGTCCAGGATGCGATCCACCTGGGCTTGTTGCTGCGGCGTCAGCGTAAAGGGCGGCGGTGGGACCTGCTGTGCGGGTTGCTGTGCCGCCGCCGGCTGCTGCGGGGCACGGACCTGGAGCGTGGGCAGGTTGGCTTGAACCGGCTGGTTGGCGGCGACCGTGGACCTCGGCGCCTGAGCATAACGCGGCGGGTATTGCGGCGACTGGGCCGCAGCCGGTCCGCACCACGCCACCAAGCCACAGGCGCCGTATCGCAACTTCATGCGCACGCTCATGGTCATGCTCCATCAGACCGTGGTAAATCCTCGCCAGGGGGTGATTGTATCAGGAACCGGCCGATTTCCCCAATGTCAGTTTGGGCAGTTTTCCTTACGGCCTTAGGGTCGGACCGCGATCCGCTCGGCCACCTTCAAAGTCACCGGGCCCAACAGACCCGATTCCACCAGCGGCGCGCCTTTTTTCCAGAGCCGCCACGAGGTGAAGGTGTATCGGCCGGTGGGGCTGGGCTTGTGCTGCTGCAGCCACTTGGGCCAGGCCTTCAGCGTGCCGTTGGGGTTGCGATCGCTGTCTTCCGGCAACTGCTCGTCGCCGATCATGCGGTTGATCCACAAGTTGGTGACCTTCAGCTCGAGCGTGTTCTCGCCGGACCTGGCGGCGCCGCTAATGTCTACACGATACGGCGACTTCCACAATAAGCCCAGCGGCTGGCCGTTGAGCGTCACTTCGGCCATCACCTCCACCCGGCCAAGGTCCAAGCTCAACTTCCGATTGCTGGAAAGCCAGTCGGCCGGCAGGTTGAAGCTGGTGCGATAGGTAGCGGTGCCGGAGAAATACTTGACGCCGGGATCGCCATGCTCGCTCCAGGATATCGGCTTTTCCAGAACGATCTTCTCCGGCGCTCCGAGCTTCGGCGGAAATTGCACTTCCCACGGTCCGCCAATCGGCAGCGGTGGCGGAAGCGATGCCACCTCAACGGTCAGCTTCTTCCCGGACGACATCGTTAGCTGGTAGTTGCCCTTCTCCCAGGCCTCGAGCACGAACTTTCCATCGGCGCCGCCTCGCACGTCGGCAAAATGCTGGGCAGCGGTGGTTTCCAGCAGATTGATCGTCTCCGGGTCGCGGCCCGAGGCATGACGTGGCTGGCCGTCGACGGTATAGTCGATGGTCAGTGACTTGACAACGTTGAACGCCGGGTCGCCACCCTCCGCCATCTCAGCGACTCCGAACGCCGTCTGGCCGTGATCCACGAGCGACTGCACCCGCGCCCGGACGTCGATCGTCCGCTTCGGGTCGTTCAGCACGCCATACCGCGCCTTCTGAATGACAATGCGTTTGGCGGCGCTCGCGGGGGCCGGCAGGATCGGCTGGCCATCGCGGGTTACGGAAACAACTCGCTCCGGCTCGACCGCCGCCCCGTCACGGAAGACCACGAACACCGAGCCGCTGGACTCCAAGCGAATCGGCAACCGGGTACCGCCGTGGGTTTCATCGTAAACGGCGGCGGACTCGATCCGGCCCGTCTCGGGCCACCACAGCTCGGGCCGGCCGTGCACGCGGAAGCAGCAGACCGCCTCGGTGGGCTGCTGATCCCGGTTGGCCACGAAATAGAGGTCGCCGCCCTCGAGCCGGCGATGAATGTATCGCAAACTGCGGGTCGAGCGGCTGGTCTGATAGCTGAAGTCGGCCTGCACGCCAATCCGGTCCATCAGCCGGTCGACGACCGCGATTTCGGGGAAGAGGTGCGGCGAAGTCTGCGTCGGCTCGACGATGCCCCAAGGGGCCATACCCAGCGGCCCCAACTCCATGGCCGCCGTCCAGGGTGCGGCGGCCGCCACCTCGGCCGTCCATTTGCCGCCGGCCTTCATGGCAGTCTGCCAGGTCTTGTCGGTAACGACCTGCAGCCTGCGGCCGTCGCGATACTTGACCGCCAGCGAGCCGATCAGGCCGGCGGGGTTCGGCCCTTCGCCGCCGTTCTCCGCCCTGATCGCCAACAGGTTGGCTCCCGGCTTCAAGAGCGAGGCGACCTCCAGGGTGTAGACTCGGTTATAGTTGTCGCCCGATCCGGCCCGCTGGCCGTTGATCCAGCAAACGAAGCCATTATCGGCGGTCATCGCCAGCCGGGCCGACTGGATGGGGCTGCGGCCGTCGATGTTGACGATGCGGCGGAAATAGCGTTTGCCCCGCGGCGCGGCCACGGCCGGATTGCCCTCGCGATACCAGATCCAACGGGCCGAGCGAAATGCCTTGGCTGCCGTAGCGGCGAACTCCGGCTTCGGCTGGAGCGCCCCGCCCCAGAAGACCCGCCCTTTGCCGTAGGTGTGCTCGGTGATCTCGGCAGGAGGCTGGCCGGCGCCCCACAACTCGGCCGCCTGGCGGCTAATTGTTGCGTCGCATTGTGGATAATTGCTCAGACTGGGCGACTTCTTTGGGCGCGGGCCGGCAATCGTCGCCCCCTCGGCCACCAGTTGCTTGATCTTTGCCAACAGCGCCGGGGTCATCGAATCAACTTGGGGCAGAACCAACATCCGATAGCTCATGCCGTCGGGCAGCACCAGCCGCCCGTCCTTGACCGACATCCGGGTGAGCACCACCTCCGGTGGGCAGGTATCGAAGTTGTGGCCGGGCCGGTCCAACGGTTGCCCCTCCCGGCCGGGCTGGTGCGAAACGAAGCTCTGCTGCCCGTTGAGGCTCTGCGGCGAGCCTTCGGGGCCAAGCAGGCAGAGGTCGGCCACAAACAGCCCTTGCCGGAGCAAGAACTGGCAGCGGGCCAAATACTCGTGCCAGGCCTTCGATTGCTCCCACCAGGTCTCAGTCCGCTCGTAATGCAGTCCCCACGGCCCCATCGACATGCCCGGCCGGCGATTCAGCCAGGGCTGTAGGGCGTAGCGGTGGAAGACGAAGCGGTTGATTCCTTCGCAGAAGGCCCAATCGCCCAGGTCTTTGATATTGCCCGGGTAACCCTGCCATTTTTCCGCGTCGGTGGCGGTGAACGCCTCGGCGCCGATGATCCGCTTGCCGTAGACGTGGCCGGCCGAGGCCATCTCGGTGCAACTGAAGGCGGCCCCATACTTGCTCCACGACCAGAACTCGCCCATCGGCTCGTCGGCCCGGCCGCCGTAGGCCATTTCGTCGCAGGGGCAGGTGTTGTAGGCCTCGATCGAAAGCCGCAGGCCGTGCTGGTGGGCCAACTCGTGGAAATGCCCGGCATAATTGGCCAAGAGCAGCTCGGAAATCGTTTCGCGGAGGTCCCACAGAAAACGCTCGGAGACTTCGTCGCTATCGACCACGTGGCCGGCCATCACCGGCAGCAACGGCAGCGGGTCGTAGCCCCGCCGCCGCTGAAACTCCTGGCGGAACCCCGGCGTCCAGTTCTGCACGCCCACTTCCCAACTGTCGATGTGGGTGGAGACCAGCGTCTTGCCGGCCAGCGGCCCCACGTCGCCGATGAGCTTGGCCATCAGCCCGGCGAACTGGGCCTCGGCCGCTTGGCGGCTGAGCTTGTCGCACTCCAAGCCGCGGGCGTCCTTGGGAGCCGGAGCGTTCACGGCGCCGGTGGGAGTGTGCCCCATTCGCAAGATGGTCCACTTGCCCTCCGGGACGTCCCAAGTCAAACGGCCGTCATTGGTGAGGTGAGACGTCAGATCGACCAGCCGAGCGTGGGAAACCGTCGCTTCGGCGGGAACTGCGGGCCAGGAAGAAATCGGCGGAGTCAGCGACACGCCGGACGAGGTTGCCGCCGATTTATGCGCGAGGTTACTGATCGTCGCGCCCTGGGCCGGTGTGGGAAAGGCCAGCACGGCGATGTCGCGGTAGAAGCCGTCCACGGTGGCAGGCTGCGGCAATTGCGCGGCGAAGTGCCGCGGACCCTGGACTCGGGTTTCCGTCCAGGTGACCTTCTGCATGGCCAAGGCCGGGGTGATCCACGGCCCGCCGCTGCCGCACCAGCCGGCGTCGTTGTTCATGTTCACCTTCAGACCCAGCCGGTGGGCCTCGGCGCAGACGAACTTGAACAGATCCCGCCAGGCCGGACTGCCGAATCGCATCGGCCCGGCCGGCGTGCCTTGATCCACCTCCATGATGAGCACGCCGCCGATTCCCGCTCGCTGCATGGCCTCCAGATCGGCGGTGATGCCCTGGCGGGTAATGTTGCCGTTGAGCCAGAACCAGTAAACCCACGGCCGGGCGTCGGCGGGCGGGGTCAAAAAGCCTTTTTTCAGCCGGCCACCGTTGTCGGCCGCCCGGCAAGTCCCCCACGGCGCGAGCGCCAGCAGTATCGAAGCCAGCGCGGACAGCAAGAGCGTTCGTAGATGTAGATTCAGCATGGAAGTGTCCTTTCAGTCGGAGATTTTGCGGTCCTTTTTTCCTGGCCGCCCGCTGGCCAACCGAGAATCTGGCCGCCGTCCGAGCCAAGTCCGAAATTTCAGCATCCGAAACAGGGTTGCCGCCATTGTAGCCCCGCGCCAGCCCGGCAACAACATGGCTGGTAACGCGGCCTATAATTCAATGGAGGGTGACCAGTCATGACTTTGAGACGTTCTAGATTGCCGGCCGCAGACCGCGGCTATTGCGAGGCGTCGGGCCGGTGCCGCGAGACAAGGATCGAATCGCTGGATCGCTTATCGCGGGCCGGCCAGTGGCCAACCAATTCGGAGTATTGGTCGGCGGCGTCGGGCCAGTATGTGTATGGTGGCGATCGCCGCGAAGGCGAAGACCACCCGGGGGATGGAATAAACATCCCGATCCCGCCGCTACCGGAACATCGCGCCATCTGGTTCGGACGCGACTACATCGGCGGCTGGATGGCCGGACTGTGGGTCATCACGCTGTTGGCGATTTTGCTGCTCTCGCAAATGCTGCGCTAGTCTCGCGTCTGGATCGTCTTCCCCACAGCATTTTCTGTCAGTGACTTCTGCAACTCCCGGCCAAGGTGAGATTGCTGCTGCCCCAATAGCCCACGGCCGGATTGACGGGATCGGGGCGAAAAAGCAGGTACAGCTTGGCATGGAGCTGATGACGCACGAACAGCTTGTAGAGAAACCGTTAGCTGGGGCCAGTTTTCTGCTCTCGGGCAACGGCTATTGGTTGGGATGAACCAGGGCCGACCGAAAGTCATTACCTCGCAAGTGGTTCTTGGCCTCGGAGGTAACTCCCACATGTTTCCATAAGTTACCCCGTGGACATCTTCGATGCCAGACGCCCCAGGTTTTGCGACAGCTAGCGTTGCGATATACTAATCGGCCGTGCAAGCGTTGCGTTGCACAGAATCACGAAAAGAGGAGCACAGCTATGACGCGAATCCCGATCGTAATGGTGTGCGCATTCCTCGCCTGCGCGCTGGCGCGGGCGGCTGATTTGAAATCGCTTCCCGCCTCGAGCTACGCCGTGACCGCCTTCGGCGCCAGCGGCAACGGCGTCAGCAACGACACCCTCTCGGTGCAAAGGGCGATTGATGCCTGCGCGGCCCATGGCGGTGGGACGGTCCACTTCGCCCCGGGCGTATATTTGTGCGGCAGTCTGCACCTCCGCAGCGGCGTGGTCCTCTGGATCGAGGCGGGCGCGACCATCAAGGGCAGCCCGCAGCGAGCGGACTACGATCCCTACGAAAAGCTCGGTTTCAAGAATGCTTCCGACGGCGAGACTTCATACTTCCACTACGCCCTGATCTGGGGCGAAGACGTGAAGCATATCGGGATCGTGGGCCAGGGCACCATCGACGCCAACCGCCGGAAACGCGGCGGGCCGAAGCCCATCGCCCTGAAACGCTGCCGGCACGTGGCCATCCAGGGGATCACCATCGAGAATGCTCCCAACTACAATATCAGCATGCTGGGGACCGATGAGGTGGTGATCGACGGCGTCACCATTCGCAACGGCTATTGCGACGGCATCGACCCCGACTGCTGCCACAACGTGCGGATCGCCAACTGCACGATTGCCTCGGTCGACGACGCCATCGTGCCCAAGACCAGCTTCACCCTGGGCAGGGTGCGTTCCACCGAGAACGTCACGGTGACCAATTGCGTGCTGGCCACCGAGGCTAACGGCCTGAAACTTGGCACCGAATCCCGCGGCGACTTCAAACGCATCGCCTTCTCCAACTGCGTGGTCACCGGGCTAGGAGACCATCCGGCCACCAGCGGCGTCTCGCTGGAAAGCGTGGACGGGGCCAACGTCGACGGGGTGGTCGTGTCGAACATCACCATGGTCGATTGCCGGGCCCCGATCTTCTTGCGGCTGGGCAACCGCGGCCGCGACATGCCCACTCCCGCGCCCGGCACGCTGCGCAATGTGTGCCTCAGCAACCTCGTGGCCAGCCGCGGCACGATTTGCGCCGCCATTAGCGGCATTCCGGGGCATCCGGTGCAGAACGTAATCTGCTCGAATCTGCAATTCTCGTATGCCGGCGGAATTCGCTACTGCCCGCCCGACACCGAGATCCCCGAGCAGATCCAGCACTACCCCGACGCTGACCAGTACGGGGCCTTGCCCAGCTACGGGCTATACTGCCGGCACGTGGAGGGACTCACGCTCTCGAACGTTCATCTCCGCTACGACGACGGCTATTACCGCATCCAGGCGCATAATGATCGCGAAATCCGATGGGCCGCCGGCAGCAAGGCTCAGCCTTCCGCCCCGGGGCGCCCCGGCCTGGCGCTCATGTGTGACGAGGTCAGCGGCCTGACCATCGCTGGATTTCGCGGCCGACCATCGGCCGACGACCAGTCGCTGCTCCGCCTGACCAATGTCCACGATGCCATCCTCACCGGGTGCATGGCGCCGCACGGCAGCAGACGGTTTCTGGAGGTCGCCGGAGCAAGGACGAGCCGGCTAAGCGTCCTAGCCAACGACTTCCGCGGCGCGGCCGAGGCAGTGGCCGTGCTGGGAGCGAACCCGAAGGAATTAGTGTGTGTCGGCAACGTAACCGGGGGTAGCGAGGCCGCGGCGAAAGAGGGTCGGAAATAGACTCTCCGCGTGGGCGGGCAATGCGTCGAAGCGGGGGTGCAAGGGGGCTCTATTCGTGGCCTCCGTCGGTCGCACGCTTGGGCCGACTGCATCCCGCCGCTTTTTTGTGCGTTTGCAGCAATTCCGACGATCCACCCCATAGAACAGGCGTGGTCCACTATTCGGGCCTGCGGCGGATCGCCGACCGTGATCCTGTTCTGCCAGGACGTTGATTGCTCTTGCGGGAGCCGTACCGTCCCGCGCCGCCGCGACCAGAGGCTTGCGGCCCGGCCCCGGCCATAGAATTAAGTGACCGTGCTTGTGCCAGTCGCAATCGCTCCCGCCGATCGCGTACCAGAGAGCGTAGCATGTCCGACGAAGGGCCATCTCGTACCGAATCTGTTTTCAAATCTCGTACTCCGGCGGCTGCGCTTCTGCAGCAATACGTGGGCGATCCGCTGGCGCCCCGCTGCGAAGAAGTGTGCCGCCTGGCCTCGGAAGTGGCGGACCGGCTGGCCCATTTAGAGCGGCAGAATCAGGAGTTGCGGGAGATCAAGCGGCAGTTGGAAGACTACCGCGACCGCTACATCGATCTGTACGACTCGGCGCCCTTGGGCTACGTTTCCTTGGATGAGGAGGGCTACATTCAGGAAATCAACCTGGCGGGGGCGGCCTGGCTGGGCGAGGACCGCGATGCTTTGACCGGCTATCCTTTTGCCGATCATGTGCTCGCCGAAGACGTCCCGGTCTTCCTCGACCACGTGCGGAAATGCATTGACGAGCGCAACGAAGTGACTTCCGAGCTGCGTCTCTTGGCCAACGGCGGCATTGCCCGCACCGTGCAGCTCCGCAGCGTCCCGGTGGAAGACCAGAAGCACGGGCTGATCCTCTGCAAGACGGCCATGGCCGACATCACCGCCAACAAGCGGGCCGAAGAGGCGCTGCGGGAGAGCGAGGCCCGGCATCGGGCAATCCTGGATGCCTCGGTCGACGCCATTATCACCATCGACGACCACGGCCTCATCGAGTCGGTCAACCCCGCCACCCAGCGGCTGTTCGGCTATTCCCCCGCCGAATTGATCGGCGCCAATGTGAACGTGCTGATGCCCTCGCCCTACCACGAGATGCACGACACCTACCTGGAGAATTACCACCGCACCGGACAGGCCAAGATCATCGGCATCGGCCGCGAAGTGACCGGCCGCCGCAAGGACGGCAGCCTGTTTGCCATGGACCTCTCGGTGGGTGAAATCAATCTCGGCGGCCGCCGGATGTTCACCGGGCTGGTGCACGACGTCAGCGACCGCAAGCGGGCCGAAGACGACCTCCGCCGGTCGCGCGACGATCTGGAGCGCCGCGTGCACGAGCGGACGGCCGAGCTGTCCGCGATCAATCGGCAGTTGCAGTACGAGCGGCACCTGTTCGACATGCTTATGGACCACATCCCCCAGGGCATTTATTTCAAGGACGCCACGGGCCGTTTCATCCGCGTCAACCGGGCCAAGGCCCACTGCCTGGGGTTGCCGGATGCGGCGGCGGCCATCGGCAAGAGCGAGCTTGACTTTTGCAGCCTGGAACGCGCCTTGCCGACCATGGCCGACGAGCGCGAGGTTCTTCGCAGCGGCGTCTCGCTGGTTGACCAGGAAGAAAAGGAAACCTGGCCCGACGGCCGCACCACCTGGCTGAGCACCACCAAGATGCCGCTCTACGACGAGGCGGGCCGCATCGTGGGCACCTTCGGCCTCTCCCGCGACATTACCCAGAGTAAGCGGGCCGAGGAAGTGCTGCGCTTCGCCAAGGAAGCCGCCGAGGCCGCCAACCGCGCCAAGAGCTCCTTCCTGGCTAATATGAGTCACGAAATCCGCACCCCGATGAACGCCATAATCGGCATGACGGAATTGGTGCTCGACACGCCCCTCTCGCCGCAGCAACGAGAGTTCCTGCTGACGGTGGAGGAATCGGCCGAATCGCTGTTGGCGATCATCAACGACATCCTCGATTTCTCCAAGATCGAGGCCGAGCGGCTGATGATCGAGCCCGTCCCCTTCGACCTCCGCGAGCAACTCGGCGACACGCTGAAGACGCTCGCCCTGCGGGCGGATCGGAGGGGCATCGAACTGATCTGCCACATCCATCCCGAGGTGCCGGAGGTGGTGGTGGCCGACAATCTCCGCCTGCGGCAAGTCATGATCAACCTGGTGGGCAACGCGATTAAGTTCACCGAAGAGGGCGAGGTGGAAGTCAGTGTTCGCGTGGGGGAACCCCCAACTCCCGCCGGAAGAGGGGCAGGGGGTGAGGGTGAAGCGGAAAAACGATTTGCGCAGACTTCCCCTCACCCCAACCCTCTCCCGGAGGGAGATGGGACCCTGACCCCTCATCCCGCATCGGTCCTCCTGGAGTTCACCGTGCGCGATACCGGCATCGGCATCCCGGCCGACAAGCAGACCGCTATTTTCGAGGCCTTCGAACAGGGCGACGGCACCATCTCGCGCCGTTATGGCGGGACCGGGCTGGGCTTGGCGATCTCGTCGCGGCTGCTGCGGTTGATGGGCGGGCGGATGTGGGTGGAAAGCCAGCTCGGCCGCGGCAGCCAGTTCCATTTTCAGCTCCCCTGCGGCATTGCCGCCGAGGAGCCCTCGCCCCCCCGGCGTGAAAGACCCGCGGCGCTCAGCGGGACCAAAGTGCTGGTGGTCGACGACAACGCCACCAATCGCTTGATCCTGGAGGAGATGCTGACCAACTGGGAGTTGCGGCCCCAGGGGGCCGCGGGGGGCGAGGAATCGTTGCGAATCTTGCGGCAGACGACGCACGAGGGCCAGCCCTACCGGCTGGTGCTGGTCGACGCCCACATGTCGGGAATGGACGGGTTCGCTTTGGCCGGAGAGATTCGGCGAGATCCGGCCCTCGGAAGCACCGTGATCATGATGCTCAGTTCGGGCGATCAACCGGGCGACGTGGCCCGCTGTCAGGAGCTGGGCATCCCCGTCTACTTGGTCAAGCCGGTGAAGCAATCCGATCTGTTCGATGCCATTCTGCTGGCCCTCGGCGCGCAGGCGGAGGAAGAGCCGCATCCCTCACGGCCGGAAGGCCGCCCCAAGCGGCAACGCCCGCTGAATATCCTGCTGGCCGAAGATAGCGCGGTCAATCAGAAGGTGGTCGCCGGCATGTTGGAAAAAGAAGGACATGCGGTGACGTTGGCCGGCAACGGCCGGGCAGCCCTGGCAGCGGTGGCCGCCCAAGGCTTTGACCTGGTGCTGATGGACGTACAAATGCCGGAGATGGACGGGCTGGAGGCTACCGCGGCCATTCGTGCCCGCCAACGGCGCAGCGGCGAGCATGTGCCCATCGTGGCCATGACCGCCCACGCCTTGAAAGGCGATCGCCAACGGTGTTTGGAGGCGGGCATGGACGAATATCTCTCCAAGCCCATTCATTCCCGCGACTTGTTGGAAGTGATCGACCGTGCCCTGGCAGTCGCTGCCGCGGCCGAGCCGGCGCCATCCGAGCCGCCGGCGGAGGCCGACCTGGTGGACTGGAAGGAGGTTTTCCAGGCGGTGGCCGGCGATGCGGCCGGGGTAGACCGGGTAGTCCAGGCGGCGTTGGAAGAGTCGCCCCGCTTGGTGTCCACCATTCGAGCAGCCATCGAGTCCGACGATCAGACCGCGTTGCGGCTGGCCGCCCATACCCTCAAAGGCTCGCTCCAGTACTTCGGCGCCGCCCGGTTATGCAGGCTGGCTCAACAACTGGAGCAGATGGGCCAGGAAGGCGACCTGCAAAATGCCTCGCCGGTGCTAGCCAGCCTGGAGGAAGAAATGACGCGATTCGTTCAAGTGCTTGCCGAACATCAATAGAATCATGACCTATTCCGCATTAACCGGAGTGATGGAAATCCTGCTGGTCGAAGACAATCTGGAGGATGCCCGGCTGACGATGGAGGCGCTCAGACAGAAAGAAGTGCGTTGCCGGGTCCATCTGGTGTGCGACGGCCAAGAGGGGCTTGAGTTCTTGCAGAAGCAGGGCGTCTTTGGGCAGGTCCCGATCCCCGATCTGATTCTGCTCGATATTGAACTTCCCAAGAAGAGCGGCCCCGCCTTGCTGGCCGACATCCGCGGCAACCCGCAGCTCCAGCACATCCCCGTAGTTGTGCTGACCGTCTCCAAGGTCCACCAGGCCGTGCTCGAGGCACAAAACCTTCGGGTCGACGGCTACCTCACCAAGCCGGTGAGTTGGCAGCGGTTCGTGGAGGTGGTCAGGTCGCTGCGCCGCTCGTGGTTGGAGGCCCTGGTGTTGCCGGCGCCGCAGTATCCGCGCCGACCAGGCCTCTCGCTTTCTTGACAAGATGAACAGGATTCACAGGATTGACTTGCACGCGCCGGCCGCTTCCGGTTCTTGTCAATCTTGTTAATCTTGTCTGATGGCCCGCTGTCATCCCTCCGCCATACCCCCATGTCCGGCTGGCAAGTATTGACACCCACCAGCCAGATGGACCTGTTCTTCCGGTCGGTCGGCGACACGCTCAGCAACTGGCGGTCCGGCCAAACCACTATCTCGGTGTAGGGTGGGTCGAG
>JAJYGU010000291.1 GCA_021784975.1 Planctomycetota bacterium | reverse complement strand
CGTCGACAGTCTGCTGCTGTTCTCGGCGGCCCAATCCGGCTCAGCGAAGGGATGCTGTCCCTTTGACGCCGACGCGGACGGTCTGGTTTCCGGCGAGGGGTACGCCGCCATCGTGGTGAAGACCCTGTCGCGTGCATTGGCCGACGGCGACCCGATTTGTTGCGTCATTCGCGGCATCGGCGTGTCCTCCG
Organism: Planctomycetota bacterium; assembly: GCA_021784975.1. Classification (GTDB taxonomy): domain Bacteria; phylum Planctomycetota; class Planctomycetia; order Pirellulales; family Thermoguttaceae; genus JAJYGU01. Next base: position 7,241 of record JAJYGU010000291.1, on the reverse strand, counting down.
ACGGGCGCGGAAAAAGCCTGTGGGCCCCGCGCAAGGAGGGCCAGGTTCTGGCGATCGAGCGGGCCTATCGCGGCGGTGTCGACATTGGCCGCCTGCAATACATCGAGGCCCATGCCACCTCCACGGCCATCGGCGATTTGACCGAACTGAGAGCCATCGCCGAGGTCCTCCACGGTCGGCTGCCACCGGGGGTCAAGATTCCGATGGGCGGCGTGAAGGCCAACATCGGCCATACCTTGGAGACCGCGGGCTTGGCCGGTCTGATTAAAGCCGTGCTGGCCATGCAGCACGGCACGATTCCCCAGCAAATCCATCTTTCGCGGCTGAACCCCGGCATCGACTGGCAGCAAGCCCCCTTCTTTGTGCCCACCGCGAACACTCCTTGGCCGGAATTTGAGGACGGCCACCCGCGCCGCGCCGCGGTGAACTCGTTTGGCATCGGCGGGCTGAATGTCCATGTGGTGATTGACGAGCATAAGCCACTCCCCGATAGGTGCCCGCCAGCCGCAGGAACGCCACGGCCTAGTCCGACACCGTCGACGGCGAACACGGCGGCTCCGTTGCAAGAGCCAATTGCGATTATCGGCGCCGGCTGCGTTTTCCCCGGGGCGCGGACCTTGGATGCCTTTTGGGACCTGCTTGCATCCGGACGCGATCCGAAATGCGAGGCCCCGGCGGATCGCTGGAATACCAAGATTGGCTACGAGGCCGGCTCGAAGCGGCCTTGGCGCAGCCCGAGCAAACGCGGCGGATTCGTCACCGATTTCCAGTACGACTGGCGGCGCCATAAGGTGCCCCCTAATCAGGTCGCCAACGCCGATCCGCTGCAACTGATGATCCTCGACACCACCGACAACGCTCTGATTGACGCGGGCTACGATCGGAAGCCCTTCGACAAGACGCGGGTTGGGGTGGTGGTCGGCACCATTTTCGGCACGGACTTCTGCGACCAGCTCCTAATGGGTTTCCGCCTGCCGGATTTCTGCGACAAGCTTGGCGAAGTGCTGCGAGGCCGGGGGGTCGCCGAGGATCAGATTGCCACGATCTCCCAGGCGTACCAGGATGTGTTGTTGAAACACATGCCCGCCCTGCTGGATCAGACGGGGGGCTTCACCCCCAGCACCCTGGCCTCGCGAATCACCAAGACTTACGACTTCATGGGTGGGGCGGCCACCGTCGACGCCGGTCAGGCCTCATCGTTGGCCGCGCTGTGCTCCGCAGTCGATTTCCTGCGGGACGGCTCATGCGACATGGTGATCTGCGCGGCGGGCCATCGGGCTATGGGGCTTCCGATGTACGAGCTGCTGGCGCTCGACGGGAGTCTGGCCGACGACAACCCCAAATCCCCCTTCGACGCCGCTGCTGGCGGTTATCTGCCGGGCGAAGGGGTGGGGGTGCTGGTGCTGAAGCGGCTCGCCGATGCCGAGCGCGACGGCGACCGCGTCCGTGGAATCATCCGCGGGATCGCTACTGGGGTTTCTTCGTCTTGCCGACAGGCCATCGACCAGGCCCTGCAACGCGCCTATGAGGCTGCCGGCGTGGCTCCGGAAGAGGTGACGTTGTTGGAGACGTCGGGCGTCGGCCAGCCGGAAACCGACGATCAGGAAATTGCCGCTGTGGCCGATCGCATGGCGCCGGTGGCGCAGTCAGAGCCGCTCCATCTCGGCTCGGTGGTGGGCCAGATCGGTCATACCCAAGGCGCATCAGGGATGGCGTCGCTGCTGGCAGCCATGCACTCGCTCGACAAGTCGGAGGTTCCGGCGGTGTTTGGGGCCGCCGCGCCCGAGCCGGCCCTGGCCGCCATCGGCCCACGTATCCAACTGGCCACGACGCCCGCGCCACTGTCGCCCCGCGGCAAGCAGCCAAGGCTCCTGGCGGGGATAACTAGCACCGACAGTCTGGGGGCGGTCTATCATTTGGTGCTCGAACGCGGCACAGGTGCCCAGAAGGGGGCAGTCCCATTTTTGCGGCATCCTGCCACAAAAATAGGGACAGTCCCCGGCACACGCCTTCCAGCCAACCAAGCTGATTTGGGCGAGGAGCCGCGCCGGCCCGACGAACACGCCGCTTCCGGCAAAGTGGCGTTTCTGTTTTCCGGGCAGGGCTCGCAATATCCGGGTATGTTGAAGCCGCTTATCGAAGAGTTCCCGCCGGCGGCCGAGGCCATGCAGCAAATCGACGCGGTTTTGCGGCGTCTTAACATGCCGGCCTTCGCCGAAGTGGCTTGGGACCATCCCGAGGTGTTGGGCAAGGATGTCTGGCTCACGCAACTCTCGCTGCTGTGCGCCGATACCATTATCTTCCAGTCGCTTCAAGCATTGGCAATCCGGCCGGATTTCGTGGCGGGCCATAGCTACGGCGAATATCCAGCGCTGGTGGCGGCAGGGGCGTGGGACTTCGAAAATGCGGTCTTGGCGACGCGGGCCCGCTGCCAAGCCATCGAGTCGTGCCGCAACACCCGCGGCCGCATGCTTTCCGTAGCCGCGGCCGGACCTATCGTCGAGCAGCTCTGCCGGCAGATCGATGGGCACGTTTGCCCGGCCAACTATAATGCCCCGGATCAGACGGTCGTCGGTGGGGAACCGGAGGCGGTTACCCGGCTCGCCGAGCGATTGAAGGCCGAAGGCATCACCGCAGTTGCCCTGCCCGTGCCGCGGCCGTTTCACACCCCGCTGATGCACGACGTGCAGGAGCCGCTCGCCCGCGGCTTGCAGCCGATCCGCATCCTTGCCCCACAGGTACCCATCCTGAGTAGCGTCACCAATCGGTTCGCGACCTCTCCCGAGGAAATCCGCGCGAACCTGGTTGCCCAAATGACCACCCCCGTGCGATACGTCGATCTGATCGAACAGCTTGCCGGGCTTGGCGTTGCTGCGATGGTAGAGGTGGGACCGCGACAGGTGCTCACCGGGCTGCACGGTAAGATCCTCGCGGGCCGGGATGTGGCCATCCTTGCTTGTGACGACAAGGCCCGCGGCGGCCTTTCCCGTCTATCGACGGTCAGAGCCGACCTGGAATCGCGCCGGCTCCTGGATCGACCGGAGAGGCTGGCCGCGGGAGACGTGTTTGCCGCAACCGCTGAATCCCCCGCAGTGGCTCCTGCCGTGTTGCCGGCAGCAGAAGCGACCGTACCAACGATTGGTCTGCCATCCGGGGTGTTGGAACCTGCGGGAATGTCGGAGCAGGTCGCTCAGCGGAACGCCGAATCCTGGACCGAGCAACTCCGCCGGATTGCCCGCCGCTACGCCGATGGGGCTGGATTCGCCGGCCAGCCAGGCCTCGATAACGCCGAGTTCTGGTTCTCACCTCTGCTTCAGGCGGACAGCGGGGTCGAACGCGGGGGGATGGAAAAGCTCTCCGCCTCGCAGCGTCAAGAGCTGTGGTCGGTCGCTGAGCGGGTCGGGATGTCGGGAGATCTGCTGGCCGCTTACCGTGTCTGGTTCGACTCCGTGGTGCCAAACGGCTCGATGCCAGGTGCCGGGGAGTCAGGCGACAAGACCCTACAGTCGCCGCCTCTCACCGGCGAACGTCTCAGCAGCCCGCCCGACCAAGGAGGCGCCACGCGCGTTGCCATGGAGCCGGTCGTCCCGTTCATTCCCATCGAGGAGTATCTTGCCGCCAGCCGCTCGGTGGACGGCCAGCCGCCGTTTGACAACGGCGGCCGCGTTTGCTCGCGTTTCGTCCTGCGGATGCTTCGCACGCCGCTGCCGGAGATCGAACCCGCCTGGCGCGAGCTTAACGGGCCGGCGATGATCGTGGGTCAAAACGCAGTCGGCATGGCGCTCCGCAAACAGGTGGAGGAGATGGGGAGCAAAGCGGTGATTGTTCCCATTTCGGACCAGGTGGAAAAGTCGCTGGCGGCAGTGGAAAAGATCTGGCGGGCCTACCAGCCACCGCACCTGTTCCTGGTCACGCCTTTCGACGACGATGCCGTGACCAGCCTCGAACCGGCCGACTGGCAACGGCGGCGCCACCGTGGGGTGATGCTGCCCTATCTCATTTGTCAAAAGTGGTTCGAGCTGATTTCGGCCGCCAAGATGGTTGAGCGGGCGTCGGTGGTGGCGGCCACCGCCATGGGCGGCGACTTTGGCCTGTCGGGAGGGCTGGAGAGCGCCGAGAGCGGTGCGATCACCGGGCTGGTCAAGGCCCTGTGCATCGAAGTCGGCTACACAACCAATTGGGCGTTTCGCACCAAAGTGATCGATTCCCCGCGGACCGAACCGCCCGAACAGGTCGCCGCCAACCTGTTGCGGGAGCTTCGCTCGCTCACTTGGTTCGCGGAAATTGGCTATGCGGCCGGTCAGCGTTTCGTAATCAGGGCGATTCACAAGCCGGTGGAAGCGGCCCCCCATGGTGCGCCGACCCGCGGCCGGCCTTGGCTGGTCACCGGCGGCGCCCGCGGCATCACGGCGGCGGTTGCGCAGCAACTGGGAGCGAAGTTCGGTGTCAAGCTGCACCTGGTGGGCAGCAGTCCGTTGCCCGAGATCAATCCCGAGTGGCGGGACTTTACCCCCGAGCAACTCAGACAATTGCGGTTCCAGGTTTCCAAACAGGCAATGGCCGAAAAGAAGTTGCCGACCGACGCTTGGAAACGAGTGGAGAAGGCCATCGAAATCGACCGAAACCTGCGGGCCATGGCCGAGGCCGGGGTGGATGCCGTTTATCACGCCTGCGATGTGGCTGATTACGAGGGGATGGCGCGGCTCGTCGATGAAATCCGCCGCAGGGACGGACCGATCGAGGGGGTCATCCATGGCGCCGGCATCGAGGTCGCTTCCCGCTTTACCAAGAAGGCTTCAAAAATCGTCTCCAAGACCATCGCGGCCAAGGTCGACGGCGCAGCCGTCCTCATGCACCTCACCCGCAACGATCCGTTGCGGTTCTTTTTCGGTTTTGGCTCGATCAGCGGGCGTTGGGGGGCGATCGGCCAGACCGACTACGGAACGGCCAGCGACATGCTCTGCAAGTTGATCGATTGGTTCCGCATGCAGCGTCCGGATTGCCACGCTACCTGTTTCCACTGGCAGCCTTGGGACGAAATTGGCATGGCGGTCCGCGACGAGACCCGCGGCGGCAACGTCCTCCAGTTGCTACAACTGATGCCGCCTGCGGAAGGCATTCAGTTTTTCGTCGATGAGATGCTGGCCGGAGCGCCGGAGCCCGAAGTGCTTGTCACCGATTGGGCCTACTACAAACGATACCAACGTGATCTGTCCGACGACGAAGTCGCGAAGACCTATACACCCTCGGTTGTTCTGCCGGCGAAAGAGACCATCGCCCCCACCGCCGCGACTGTGCCCTGCGAAGGTCGCGTCGCCCTTCGCCACGTCATGCGTATGGTCGAGGAGCCGTGGGAGGCAGCACCGCGGCGGCCGTTCTCCTTTGCCGGACCGGCGATTATTCTGGGGGACAACCCGGATGCCGCCGCTCTGCGCAAGCGTCTGCTGGCGGCCGGCGTTGAAGTGCGGCAGATTCCGGTCCGCGAGTCGCTGGAAGAGACCTTGGCTGACCCACAGTGGGGGCTGACCCCCGCCCCACACCTGTTCCTCATGACCGGCCGCGATCCCGAGGCTGCACAGATCGACAGTCGTGAGGCATGGCTGCGGCGGCGGCATCGCGGGGTAGTAGTGCCGTTTATGGTCTGCCGCAAGTGGCTGGAGTTGATCGACCGGGCTAAGTTGCGGTCACGGGCTTCGCTGGCGGCAGCCACGTCAATGGGCGGCGACTTCGGTTTCGCCGGGCCGGTCCTCGCGCCGGAAGGGGGCGCCCTGACGGGCCTGCTCAAGGGACTCTTCATGGACTTCGGCGGCAAGGCCCCAGGAACCATGCCGGTCAAGATCATTGACGCACCGCCCGACGAGCCGCCCCCGCAAGTGGCCGAGGCGATCCTTCGCGAACTGGAAGTCGAAGGCATCGACTTGGAGGTCGCCTGCGTGACGGGCAAGCGGCAGGTGGTGCGGCTGGTGATTGAGCCCACCGATCAGTTCCCGCGCCAGGACATCCCGTCCGGCGGCGTTTGGGTATTCACCGGCGGCGCGCGGGGGATCACCGCCGCGGTGGCCAAGGTGATGGGCCAACGCTACCACCTGAAGCTCCACCTGCTAGGAAAGAGTCCGTTGCCGCACATCGATCCCGCCTGGCGCAACTTCGACGACCAACAGATGCGGCAGCTCAAGCGATCGCTCACACGCCAAGCCCAGGCGGAAGGAAAGCCGCTGGGGACCTATTGGGACCGGGTCCGCAAAGACCTGGAGATTGATCGCAACCTCGGTGAGATCCAGGCAGCGGGAATCAAGGCAACCTACCATGGTTGCGACGTCGCCCGTTGGGACGAGCTGGCCGACACGTTGCAGCGGATCCGCAAGACCGATGGACCGATCGAGGGGATCGTCCACGGCGCGGGCATTCACGGCCCGGCCTTGAGCCTCGGCGAAAGCGACCTGGAGATCCTCTCGGAAATGCTGGAGGTCAAGGTGGACGCCGCAATGGCCCTGCTGCTGCTGACCCGCGACGATCCGCTCCGCTACTTCGTCGGATTTGGCTCCATCAGCGGGCGTTTCGGCACCCCGTGGGCGACCGTCTACACGGCGGCCAACGACCTGCTGTGCAAGTTGATCGGCTGGCAGCGGTCGCATCGGCCGGGCTGCCGGGCCGTCGGTTTCCATTGGCACCCGTGGGGCGAGGTGGGCATGATGACCCGGCCGGTCAGCCAGCACACCATCAAGATCATGAAGATGAAGATGATGCCGCCCGCCGAAGGGGCCAACCATTTGATCGAGGAACTGCGAGCCGAGGCGCCGGAAAGCGAAGTGCTGATTAGCGATTCGCAATTCTACGAGACGTTTTACTCGCGGGACCTGGTGATTTCGGGCGGCGACCACCGCATCGTCCGCGGCCCCGCCAGCCGCCAAGCTGCGGGTGCGCAGAAGGGGACAGTCTCATTTTTGTGCCCTCCTGCCACAAAAATTGGGACAGTCCCCGGGGCGCTCATCGAACGGGTCGAGACGCGGGAGCCGGGCCGGCGGGTATCGGCAACGGTCCGGCTGGATCCGATAAATGATCCGTTCCTCCGCGAGCATCGCCTCCGCGACAAGCCGACTCTGCCCATGGTGGTGGCCCTGGAGGCGTTTGCCGAGACGGCCGGGCTTCTGACCGGCGGGGCGGGGACGGTGATCGCCGTGCGTGATGTGCGCATCGCCGATGCGGTGCGATTCCACAGCCAACAGACGGCGGAAGTCCGC
>JAJYGU010000182.1 GCA_021784975.1 Planctomycetota bacterium | reverse complement strand
TCGTGGTGGCGGCGGGTCGGCCAGCGCCAGTATCCCGGCGCGTCCCGGCTGGCCATCGAAGCCGATAGCGGCGGCGCTAAGGGCAATCGTTGTTGGGCCTGGAAGGTGGGGCTGCAACACTTGGCGGACGAATTCGGCTTGACGATCACCGTTGGCCATTACCCTTCGGGAACTTCCAAGTGGAACCCTATCGAACATCGCATGTTCAGTCTCATCAGCGCCAACTAGGCAGGCGAACCGCTGACCAGCTACGAGGCCATGCTGAAGTACATTCGCACCACACGCTCGTCCACAGGATTCCGCTGCCTCGCCTTGCTCGATTTGAGGTACTACCCGACCAAGGCCAAGGTGTCCGACGAAGCCAAGTCGAGTGTCCGGCTGTCGCGCCATACCGTTCTACCCGCGTGGAATTACACCATCGGCCCCCGAAACACAAACCGCTAAGTTATTTTTGAACAACCGCTTACTCATAGCGGAGGGATTCGATCGGGTCGAGCTTGCTTGCCTTGCGGGCCGGATAGTAGCCGAAGAACATCCCCACCGATCCGGCGAAGACCAGCGAGACCACAATCGCGTTGAGCGAGATGGTCAGCGGCCAGCGGGCGCCGCTCAACAGGGCGTTGGCGGCGCAGGTGGCCCCGATGGCCACCAGGACCCCGAAGGCCACGCCGATCGCCCCGCCCAGGGTGGAGAGCACCACCGCCTCGACCAGGAATTGCCGCAGGATGTCGCGCGAGCGGGCCCCGACCGCCAGGCGGATGCCGATCTCGCGGGTCCGCTCGGTAACCGAGACCAGCATGATGTTCATGATCCCCACCCCGCCGACCACCAGCGACACGCTGGCCACCGAGCCCAACAGCAGGGTCATCACCGTGGTGATGATATTCAGCACGTTGGCCACCTCCGAGCTATTGTGGACGGTGAAATCGTCGAGGGTGCTGTGGCGGATGTGGTGCCGCTGCCGCAAGAGTTGCGTCACCTGGTCGTCGGCCTCCTGCATGCGGTCGGTGGCCCGCGCCGAGACGAAGACGGCGTCGATGTTATTGAAGGTGCTGCCGCTGACCCGCTTCTTGATGGTGGTGTAGGGGGCCAGCACGATGTTGTCCTGGTCCTGGCCGAACAGGTTGGCCCCCTTGGGCTCGAGGATGCCGATTACCTGGAAAGGGATGTTCTTAATGCGGATGGTGGCCCCCACGCAATCCATGCCGCCCAGCAGATTGTCGACCACCGTTTTGCCGATGACGCACACCTTGGCGGCGGCGTGTACGTCGTTGGCGGTGAAATAATCCCCTTTCTTGATCCGCCAATTGCCGATGGTCAAGTATTTCTCGTTGACCCCGTAGATCTGGTCGGGGGACCAGTTCTGATTTCCGGCCACCAGTTGAGCCCGCGCGCTGACCATCGGCGAGGTGGCCAGCACCGCCGGGCATTCGGCGGTCATGGCGTCGGCGTCGGTGGCCACCAGGGTGACAATGCTCCCGGTGGGGAGATGGATGCCGCCGCCCTGCTGGCTGCCGGGGATCACGAAAAGCACGTTGGTCCCCAGGCTCTGGAATTGTTGGTGGATCATCAGGCCGGCGGATTGGCTGACCGAGACCAAGACGATGACCGCCGCCACCCCGATGACGATGCCCAGCACCGTCAGCCCGGCCCGCATTTTGTTCTTCCCGATCGCCCGCAGGGCGACCCGCAAGGTCAAGGTCGGATGCATATCAAACCCTACGGCCCGGCGGTCTTCTTGCCCACGACCACTTCTTGGCCTTCCTTCAGATTGTCGGAGAGGATTTCGCTGCACTGCTTGTCGTTCAGTCCGGTGACGACTTTCAGGGCCGCGAGCCGCTCGCCGTCGGGGATCCAAACGATCTTGCGATTGCGATTGCCGCCCGCAGCGGCGATTTCATCCAGCGACCGCGAAGCGGCGGACGAAGTGATCTCGCCATCCAGGTTTTCGCCTTCCAGAACGGTCCGGTCCTGCGGCCGGACCTGGTCCACCGTGGGACGAAACCGCAGGGCGGCGTTGGGAATCGTGAGCACCTGGGTGTGGCGGTCGACCTGGAAGGTCAAATTGGCCGTCAGTCCGGGAATCAGCTTCATTTTAGGATTGGGAGCTTCCACGATTACCGTATAAGTGACCACGTTTTGCACGGTGGTCGGGTTCAGCCGCACTTGGGTGATCCGGCCGTGAAAGACGTCGTTCGGGTAGGCGTCGACCACAAAGGACACCGGCTGGTGGCTCTTCTGCGCGTCGCGGATCCGCCCGATGTCGGCCTCGTCCACCGAGGCGTACACAAAGACCTTCTTATCCAGGTCCGGGGCCACCACAAACATGGTGGGAGTTTGAAAGGCGGCGGCCACCGTCTGGCCGGGATCGACCTTGCGGTCGGTCACGATCCCGTCCCTCGGCGATGTGATCTTGCAGTACTCGAGGTTGGCTTTGGCGGTAGCCAGGTTCGCCTTGCACTCCTCGATGGCAGCGGCGGCCAGGTCGACCTGCGCCTTCAGGGACTTGCGGTTGGCGATATAGGCGTCCAGATCGGTCTGGGCGATGGCATTGGCGGGCTTCAATTGCACGGCCCGCCCATAATCGAGTCGGGCTTGCTCGAGCAGGGCCTCGACGCGAACCTTGTCGGCCTGGGCGTGGAGCAGCCCGGCCTGCTCGTGCGCCAGGGCGGCCTCGTAGAGGCGGGGATCGATCTCGGCCAGCAGCTCGTCCTTCTTGACCTTGCTGTTGAAGTCCACGTAGACCTTCTTGACCGGGCCGGAGACAAAGGAGCCGACCTGCACGTTGAGCACCGGCTGCACCGTGCCGGTGGAGGTGACCACCGAGGTGACGTCGCCTCGCCGGGCGGTCGCGGTTCGGTAGGCCCCGTTAGCGCCGCGGCGGGAAGCGCGGAGACTGCTGAAGCCGGCCGCCCCGGCGGCCGCCACGATGCCGAACACCAAGCTCCAAATCAGAAAGCGTTTCACGGATTCGCTCCCTCCGTCTGGTACAAGGCCGCGGTCGCCCGGCCGAAATCCGTCGAATCGCAGACCACCTGGCCGTCGTGCAAGACCACCGACCGCAAAGCGTTGCGGGCCACGGCTTGATCGTGGGTCACCAGGATGATGGTGATGCCGTCTTCACGGTTGAGCTGACCGAATAGCTCCATGACCTCCCGGCTGGTATGCGAGTCGAGGTTTCCGGTGGGCTCGTCGGCCAGCAGGATCGGCGGCTGGTTGGCCAGGGCGCGGGCGATGGCCACCCGCTGTTGCTGGCCGCCGGAGAGCTGCGAAGGGTGATGATCCATCCGCGACTCCAAACCTACCTTTCTCAGCAGCAGCCGCACCCGCTCCCGCCGCCGGCCGGCGCGGAGGTGCCCGGAATAAAGCAAGGGCAATTCCACGTTCTCCAGGGCGTTGGTGCGGGAGAGCAGGTTGAAGTTTTGAAACACGAAGCCGATCTTCCGGTTCCGCAGGCGGGCCCGCTGGTCGCTTGACATATCGACCACTTCTTCCCCGTCCAGCAGGTAGCTGCCGCTGGTCGGACGGTCCAAGCAGCCGAGCATGTTCATCAGCGTCGTCTTGCCCGAGCCCGAGGGGCCCATCAAGGCTACATATTCGCCGCGGTCGATGTTCAGAGAGGCGTTGCGGAGGGCGTGGACCTGGACCTCGCCGAGCTGATACGTCTTGCAGATGTCGCGCAACTGGATCAGCGGCATGAGAGGTTTCTCCGACCCAGCCGTTCGACCGGAATATCAGTCGAGCGACAGTCTCTTCCGCGCCTCGGGATTGTAGTAGCGGTCGATGGCTTCCGGCTTCAGACCCATGCCGCGGAGAATGAAACAGACGATCTGCTCGACGAACTTCTTGCGCGGCACGCGGTAGTCGATGATCGGTTCCGCCGGCAGCAAATGGATGGCGATCATGGCGACCAGGTGGTGGGCAAACCAGCCGCCCAGGCTGGGCAGGGCAGGGTCATGGACGGTGTCGCCGGCGGCCACTGCCGCCTCAAGACAAGCTTGCGCTTTGCGGACCCAGTGGGCCGGCCCTTCGCGAACCGCCACGCGGGCGAACTCGCCCTCGTCGATCACGCTGCGGAGCATGAGGCGCATGAACGATCGCACCTCCTCGTTAGCCAATCGCTCGCCAAACAGGTGCGAAGCCAGCAGGTGGACCAGCAGCACCAGGCTGGCGGTGGACGGTTCCAGCGCCTCCAGCCGTTCGATGACCTGGGCGCGTTCCTCGCGGAAACAAGCAAGCTGCATGGCGGCATACAGGGCCTGCTTGCTGGGAAAGTGCTTAAACAAGAGGGCCTCGGAGACTCCCGCCGCCGCCGCCAGTTCGCGGGTGGTGGTGCCGTGAAAGCCCTTGCCGTCGAAGACCCGCCGGGCAGCCCGCAAAATGGCCGCCCGCCGCTTTTCGCCGGACATTTTGGGCAGAGATTTGCTCGCTGATTTCATGGCCGATCGCATGGCCGAGCCCCCCAAAGGAATAGAAGTGAGTATGCGCTTACTCACTCCGGCCGTCAAGCTCGAAAAATCACCAGGCGACGACCACCTCGACCGGCTTGGGATGGCCGCGGTGCGCGAGCAGCACCGTCTTCGACGGCTCGTCCCACTGGTAGCTCGTGCACGGCATGCCATCCACAGCGACCGTCTTGGGCGGCGAGGGCAGAAGGACCCTGGCGACAACGTGGATACCCTCAGGCGAGGTGATCGTGTAACGGACGCTGTTGCTGCTGGGCGACCAAGTCTCGACCCGGCCCGCGGCCGCCAGCATCGCCGGCGCTTTGGCGGTCACGCGATCGAGATCCAGAAGCCACGCCTGTCGGCCGGGCGGAATGACCACTTCGTCACGAACCGGAAGCCGAGCGTCGAGCAAGTCGATCATGCGCCCGTGCAAATGTAGCGCACCTCCAAAGGGGACAGTCCCATTCTTGGCTAGTCCGACTTCAGCCATAAGGGGACAGGCACATTTTTCAGTCCTCGCAGGACCGAAAAATGAGCCAGTCCCCGGCCCGAATTCGTCCATGACGGCGGCAATCAAGTACGGACCACGACGGAGCTGCAGGCAGTTCCGCTCGACCAACGAACTGCCGGCGGCCTTCATGCCGCGGCGGACAAGCTGCAGCAAGCGGTCGCTGCCTTCCGCCGACCGGCTGAACCAGGCCGGATGCTTCCGCTCGACGAGCAACAGGCCCTTGCCGATATGGTATTCACTCTGTTTGGGTTTTCGGCCGACTCCCAGGCGCTCGAACAGATGTTCGCTCGGGGCCGCGTACGCGACGGGCGGGCGGTTCCACCACTCGCAGACCTGGCGGAACGGATCGGTATCCGCGCCGACATAAATCAGCGTCCCACCGTTGTTGACCCACTCGGCCAGGGCCTGATGAATGGCCGGTTGGAGCGGCTTCATGAACTCGTAGCTTAAGAGCAACACTCTCAAGCGGTCTAAGCGGCCGTCCAAGAACAAGTTGGGGACTGTCCCAATTTTCGTCCGACGAAAATGGGACTGTCCCCTTGGCGAAAGTGGAAGTTGTTGCTGGACGGCCGCTAAGTATCCGGGGATGCGAACCAGGTTGTCGAGTTGCACCGGACGGACCGGAATCCCATGTTTCACCAGCGGAATCGCCAGGCCGAAGAAACCCGAGAGACGGTGGACCTCGCTCTTGGTCGGCCGGGTGGGGTCGTCGGGCTGGTCGACCGTGCCGGCAGAAAAAGCCGGCTCGGCCCGCTGGAACATGGCGGAATCGCTCAATAGCACGCCAACGCCCTCGCTCGCTCCTCCCCAGTCGATCTGCTTCTGATCCATGTCGCGAAGCTGATTGAAGACCACCTGCAGCATCGTGGCGTAGTCGGGGCTGATGCCCCTGGCGTTGGGGCGGCCTTGCGGAAAGCGGCCCAGCATCACCCGGCTCGGCCAGGGAGCGACCTCATAATGGCAGACCTCCGGCTGCAACAGCGAGGCCACCAACGTGCGGATGTAGTTGATGCGATAGTCTTCCCAGGTGTGTCTCGGATCGTCTTCCACCGGGTCGTGCAGGAACCACATCCGCCGGCCGGTGCCGCGGACCAACTCCTACATGATGCCGTATTCCAGGAAGGCCGACTCGAAGGTCCGCTCCGCCGAGCGGCCCTGATAGACGTTGGGCGTGCGGGCGGTGCCGGTCCACACTTGGGCAATGCAACCGTCCACTCCCGGCAGGTCCATCAGTGAAGACTCCGGGCTGACGATTCCCCACTCCGTGTAGTTGATCAGGCTGTGGGTGGCCACGTAGAAGCGGACCGGCCGGTTGTACGTCACCAGGGCGTATTCCTTCATGGCCGAACAGAGGCGATCCGGTGCCCGGCGATAGAGGTAATACTTCAGCTTGCTGGCTCGATACTGGGCGTCGCAGCTTGAATCCGGTCGTTGCCAGGGCTGGTTGTAGTAGATTTGCCACTCGCGCTGAAATGCCTGGCTGAAGCCGCTGTGGGCCCAGAACTCCGGCTCTTCGAGGTGAATGGCCACCACGCCCGCGTCGATCAGCCGCCGGATTTCCGCCTCCAGGTAGTTGCTGAAGGCGACGGTGGGCACCATGTAGGGCACGCCGCCGCCGTGCATCACTCGCTTGCCGGCGGCATCGACCTGGGCTTCGTCCCAATGCCGGCGGCCGTCGACTTTGCCGTCGAGATAGTCTTGATAGCCGCCCCAGGCCACGCCCGTCATGGCCTGCAGCACGTAGCCCGCTTCGCCCCAGCGCTTGAGCGTGTCGGCCATGGTCGGGCCGACGCCGTAGGCCATGACGAAGTCGGTCCGCAAGTCGAATCGCGGATCGTAGTGCCCTGCCTGTTGAAAGCCGGTGCGCTCGAGGGTTCGCTCGGTGAGGAGATTGGCCTGGGCGGCAGCGGATGCGGTGATGGCCAACAGAACAGCAAGAGCGCAAAGCATGCTTCGCATCCGCGACATGGCAGGTCTCCCAAAGGTGGAGTTCGGAGGGCGGAGGGATGAATTAGGGCGGAGTTTGGAGGGCGGAGGGATGAAGGTTTTGCCCTCCGCCTTCCGCCCTCCGAACTCCACCTTTTCCTCTATTCTTTCCATCCATGGGCGTCCCGCACCGCCAGCATCGCTCGCAGCACGTCATTCCACGTTTCCCGCTGCGTCATGACGGCGTTGGGGAACATGCAGCCGTCCCAGCAGATATGGCGGAGGCGTTTAGTGGGCTGACCGTCGGCGCCGCGGAGCCAGCAGCCGGCGGCGCGGACGATGTCGAGCTTGCCGTTGGGGTCGGTGGCCAGGCAGTGGCGGCCGGTCTTGTCGTGCGAGCCGGAGCCGTGGACCGTGGCATCGTTCTGGGCCACGTGGAAGTCGATCGTCCACGGGCGCAAGCGCGCGGTGAGCTTCGTATACGCCTTATCGAATGCCTCCTGATCACCCCAATCGAAATCCTGCGGCAGCAGGGCGTCTTCCGGGGCGTTGTAGCCGAGCAGGTAGAGGAGCGTGTGGGCCATATCGGCCTGGAAGCCGAGCGTGT
>JAJYGU010000128.1 GCA_021784975.1 Planctomycetota bacterium | reverse complement strand
CCCTCTCCCGGAGGGAGAGGGGACCGGACGCACTTAACCGCAGTGGTATGTCCTTGATTGTGCGGACGTTGTGGGTGATGTCGTCGCCCACCCGGCCGTTGCCGCGGGTAACACCGCGCGTCAGCACCCCATCTTCATAAATCAGCGAAACAGCCACCCCGTCCACCTTCAGTTCCACCACCCACTCGATCGTTTCGCCAGGCAACAGCTTGGCTACCCGCTCGCCGTACTTCCTAAGCTCGTCGAGGCTGTAGGTGTTCTCGATCGAGAGCATCGGAATGCGGTGCTCGACCGATTTTAGGCCCTCGACCGGCTGATCGCCGATGCGTTGCGTCGGGCTGTCGGGAGTGATCAACTTGGGATGCTCGCCCTCCAGCTTCTTGAGCCGCTCGACCAGCCGGTCGTAGTCGCGGTCGGAGATCTCGGGCGCCGCCTCGACGTAATACTTGCGATCGTGGCGGCGGATCTCGTCGCGGAGTCGGGAGATTTCGGCGGCTGGATCGGAGGTCATGGCGGAGAGCGGAAGAGGTGGCGTTTAACCGCGCCCCAACGGGAAGCGGCAACTGCAAAATGAAAATTGCAACATGAAAAATGGCAACCGACGCGCGCCATGTCCTACCCGTCGCAGCCGCAGGCGGCTACGCACACTCCACTCATACCGCGGATCGGGTGCGGGATCAGGCAAAGGAACTTGAGCGTCGTGGCGCCGGTGTTGCGGAATTGATGCATTTGGTTCCCCGGCACGAAGACCGCCACTCCCGGACGCAGGGGCAACTCGCGCTCGCCGTCGAACACCGCGCCGCTGCCTTCGAGGACGAAGACTTCGTGCTCGTGGGCGTGGGCGTGCTTGGGCGTATGCCCGCCGGGGGCGACCTCAAAATGCCGCATGGAAAAGCTGGGGGCGTCGTCGTCGGGACCGATCAGGCACCGCATCCGACAGCCGGCGGCGCCGTCGAACTCGACCGGTCCGGCGTCGACTTGCTCGCAGTGAATGACTTTCATATAGGTTTTTCCCTTGGGGAGCCTCGGATTTCTCTGCGGTTTCAAAAGTAACGTGGGTGAAGGCCGACGTACCGTCGGCCGCGAAACTGGCGGCGTGATTCATTATAGCCTTGGCCCGCGCAGAAAAAACCCCGAGGTCACGGCTCCCAGCGTCGTATCAACTTCCGCCAAGGAAGCGCTACTGCCGTGGCCCTCGGGGCTATGCGCGGGCAGCAAGGCCGCTCGCAACACGCACTCTCTATACCAGGATCGGGGTTTTTGTCAAGAGCGTCACAAATTGCGTGTGCTCGGCTACGGCTGATATCGTACCGTTCCGCTTGCGTCGGTTTTGTAACCCCATTTGTCCAGGTACACCCGGCCCGGCGCGAAGTCGTCGTGACGGCGCTTGAGTTCCTGGCTGAGCATCGAGTCAAGTTGCTTCTGCAAAGCCGCGTATCGCGGGTTGCCGACGAGATTGTGCTCCTGGTACGGATCGGCCTGATTATCGAACAGGAGCCACGGCCCGGTCCGGGAGCGGACGAAGGTATACTGCCTGGTCCGCAGGCCGCGATACTCCCGGCCGCCTTGGCGGCGAGTCCACTCGCCGAACGGGGTGACGCACTCGATCAACACCGGCCGATCGGCGTCGGGTTCCTGCTCGCGCAGCCAGGCAGAACGGTCGGCGCCCTCCACCGTGGCGGGACTCGGAATGCCGCAGAGCCCCAAGAGCGTGGGCATGATGTCCGGCGTGCAGAAGGGCGACGAAAGCCGATGGGCCGCGCGTTTCAGGCCATTGGGCCATCGCAGCAGAAACGGCACCAAGATGGATTCGTCCCACGGGCGCTGCTTGCGGACCTGGCCATGCGAGCCGAGCATGTCGCCGTGGTCGGCGGTAAACACCAGGATGGTATCGTCCGCCAGGTGGCACTCGTTGAGCGTTTCCATGATCTTGCCCACACATTCGTCGAGGGCTGCGCAATGGGCATAGTAGCCGGCCAGATCGCGGCGGGTGGCCGCTTGGACCTCTGGCGGCACATTAGGGCGGAGTTGGAGGGACTCAGCCTTGAACATGCGGCGAAACCGCTCCGGGGCGGTTTCATAGGGATTGTGCGGCGGCCCCCAGGAAAGCATCAACAGGAACGGCCCCTGCCGATGGGCGCGGATGTAGGTCCGGGCTTCTTCGGTTTGAGCCAGGGCGTCGTAGCCCTTCCAAAAGTGTCTTTCGGGGTCGTCACCGAAGTATAAGGAGTGGTTGTAATCATGGGTACACTCGCAGACGCGCCAGAAATCGAAGCCTTGCCGGCGGTCGGTGGGGATGAAGTTGGATCGGCCGTCGCCATCGAGATGCCACTTGCCGATATAGGCCGTCTGGTAGCCAGCCTGCTTGAAGGCCTGGGCCAGCGACACCGCCTCCTGGTTCAACCGCACGTCGTTGACAAAAACGCCGTGCGTGGTTGGGTAGCGGCCCGTCATGAGGCTGGCCCGATACGGCGAACAGACCGGGCAGGTGGAGACGGCGGTGGTAAGCATGACCCCCTGAGCGGCCAGCCGGTCGAGATGGGGCGTTTTGGCATTCGGATCGCCCGCGCAGCCGAGGGCCTGGGCCCGCCACTGGTCGGCAAAGACGAAGACCACGTTGGGCTTCCGCGGCGCTCGACGCGACGCAAGGGGGACAGTCCCATTTTCGCGGCGATCAACCGTGTTAGTGTCCGAAGATCCGCCGCGCCGCGAAAATCGGGACAGTCCCCTGTCGACGCCGGTCACGACAAACTTCGCGTCGAGCGTTTCGCCGTGCTGTCGATACCACTCTTGCAGCCTCGCCCGCTGCTCGACCAGCACATCGCGGTACTTCGGGTCGGTCGCCAGGTTGCGCATCTCGCCGGGGTCGTTCTGCAGATCGAGGAGGAGTTCGCGGGGCTGGCCGCGGTCGTAGGCGGCATACTTGAACCGCCGGCCGCGCAAGATTATCGAGGACTCGTTTTCGATGACCAGATCATCCCGCCACGGCCGCGGGGCATCCTTGCCAATCGCCAGCGGCTTGACGCTTCGCCCCTTGAGCGATTTGGGGATAGGCACGCCGGCAAAATCGCAAAGGGTGGGGATCAGGTCCAAGCCGGTGGAGACCAGGTGCCGGGTGTCGAGCCGGCCGGCCGGAGTTACTCCCTTCCAACTGACCACCAGCGGCACGTGCATCGCCTCCTCGTAAGGCATCGACTTGTGCTCCAGCTTGTGCGAGGCGTCCATGTCGCCGTGATCGCTGGTGAATACCACCAGGGTCTTGTCTTCCAGGCCGGCCGAGCGGAGGGCCGCCAGCACCTGGCCGATCTGCCGGTCGGCCCGCTCGACCAGCCGGGCGTAGGTCCAGCGGTGCAGCCGCCAGTCGTCCGCGGTCCAATGCTTTTCGACATACTGCCGAAAAGATCGCCAGTCGCCTTGCCGCACCGCCGGCGGTTCGTCTTCAGGAATCTCATGATTTGCCGGCAGCGGGGGACAAAGCCGGCTGAAAAATTCCTCGCGCGAGACTCCCGGCGGCCACTGCATGGCCTCCGACAAGGCTTCGGCTTCGGCGGCGCCGGCCCTGACCGCCGGCGGCCCACCCATGCCGCGGGCCGCGGCGTTAATCGCCATGTAGCAGATGTCGTGCGGATTGATGAAGGAGGCCACCAACAGGAAGGGGCGATCGTGCGGCCGAGCCAGAAAGCGGGTGCAGGTCTCGGCCAGGCCCTCCCGCTCATTGCGGGTGAGGTCGTCGAAGCCGTACGCCCTGATGTCGCGCATGGGCAAATGGGTCTTGCCGCCGTAGACCGTCTGATAGCCGGCGGCGCGGAACACGCGGCCCAAGGCACATTCGAGCAGCCTGTCGCCCGCCGGGCTCGCCGGGATGTTCATGTTGCGATCCATGCCGATCCGGCTGGGCATCACCCCGGTCATCATGCTGAAGCGAGACGGCGAGCAGACCGGATTGGCACAATAGGCCATGCCAAATCGGACGCCCGAGGCGGCCAGGCTGTCCACCGCCGGCGTTTTCACGTAGCGGTTGCCCGCGCAACTGAGCATGTCGGCCCGTTGCTGGTCGGTAATAATCAGCAGCACGTTAGGCCGCCGGGCCGGCGCGGCGGGCAAGGCGGGCGAAATGGACGTCAACATCAACATCCCGCCAAAAATAGCGGCGGTGAAGAACATACGCGGCGACGGCTTATGGCTTGGCATCGGCGAACACCTCCTGTGGCGATTCAATACGTTTGTACTCGTCACGCGCCGCGTGATGCTTTCCTCACGCGGAGCGTGAGGAGTACACTTACCTCCCACGACGCGAACCATATTACCGCGCCAATGTTCCGGAGGGAACGCCCTCGGCGGCGTTCCTTCGGCGGGCAACAACGGCCCTTCTTCCGGCGTCGGAACGCCACAGAGGGCAATTTTCGACCCCGCTCTTTTCGCGGTTTCGCCCTTTCGCGCTTTCGCGATGAAAACGAACAATGCAAAATGCAAAGTGCAAAGTGCAAAGTGCAAAGTGCAGGATGAACAACCGCGCCCTTGTTTCGCGGCTGAACGCCAGGTGGTATAACATGACTGCGCTTGAAGCCGCGGGAGGAACGTGCTATCAAGAAACTCCGGACTGACTTATTGGCTGTCTCGGTTGTCGCGGTGACAATGGGGCTGGGCATCGGGCCATTATGGGCGGCCGAGCCTGCGGAACGGCCGAACATCATCTTCATTCTGGCCGATGACCTGGGCTACGGCGACCTGGGCTGCTACGGTCAGAAGCAGATCCGAACACCGGCCATCGACCGCATGGCCAGCGAGGGGATGCTATGTACCGAATGCTACGCCGGCAGCACGGTGTGTGCGCCGTCGCGCTGCGCGCTGGTGACCGGGCTGCACACCGGCCACGCCCGCATTCGCGGCAACGCCGACGTGCCGCTCGAGCCGCAGGACATGACCGTCGCCGAAGTGTTGCATCGGGCCGGCTATGTCACTGGCCTGATCGGAAAGTGGGGGCTCGGCGAGCCGGGCTCGAGCGGCGTTCCCACCCGCCAAGGCTTCGACAGCTTCTTCGGCTACCTCAACCAGGCCCACGCATTGTCCTGGGAGTTGCACGAGCGGCCGGCTTCAGCCCAAGCGGCACGTATGGGGCCGTGGAAGGCCGTCCGCGAGAATCCGACCGCGCCCATCGCTCTCTACGACCTCCGTACCGACATTGCCGAGGCCCACGACGTGGCCGCCGAGCACCCCGACATCGCGGCCAAAATCACCCGATACCTGAACTCTGCCCGAACCGAGTCGAAGGAATTTCCGCTTCGCACGGGGCTGCGGCCGAGAAAAAGGAGGTCGCAATAACCGTGTCACAGCCTCGTCCTTTTCGCTATCTCGCCGTGGCCTGTGTGGTATTGAGTGCTGCTTACTCGGCTTGGGCCAGCGATTCGCAGCACGCGGTCCCCGTGTGGAAGATTACCCGCCAGCGGGTGTGCTCCGGCACCATTAGCCCCTATCAAAACGGTCAGTTCATCGAGTATTTGTGCGGGCTGACTCCCTCGATCTTTGCCGAAGAGGTATTTGACGGCAGTTTTGAAGGCGTGCCGCCCTACAAGGTGACTTTTCGCCCGCAAACCGATCGCCTCGAACGGCCGTGGTATCCCGACGGGGCGGTGCATCGGGGTGAATTTGCCCTCGATCCGGTTGAGCCGTTCAACGGCAAAGTGTCGCAGCGAATCTCGCAGAAGCCCGGCGGTGCCTGCACCCTGGGCATTTCTCAGAGCGAGAAATACGTGAAGGCCGGCGCGGCCCTGCGCTGCTCGCTGTACCTGCGTGCCCGCGGAACGCGGCATCCCGTGACCGTGGCGCTCTGGGGGACCGGCAAGGTCTATGCCACGGCCACATTCCAGCCGACGGAGCATTGGCAGCGCTATGAGGCCGTCTTGACGTCGTCCGAAAGCGACACGCATGCCACCCTGACCATCTCCTTGGTCGGCCCGGGCACGGTGTGGATCGATCAGGTTTCGCTCATGCCCACGGACAACGTCTTCGGCTGGCGGCGAGACGTGGCCGAGGCGCTGAAGGCCCTGAAGCCGGGCATCATCCGCTTCGGCGGAAGCACCATCGAAGGCTTTGAGTGGAAGGCCACCATCGGCGATCCGGCCAGGCGGGTGCCGTTTACCACTTGCTGGGGCGGCCTAGAGCCGGGCAACGCCGGCCTCGATGAGTTCCTTCGGCTTTGCCAATGGGTTGGGGCGGAACCCTTGATCTGCGTGCGTTTTAGCGGCAAGCAGCCGAAAGACGCGGCCGAGGAAGTCGAATATGTCAACGGCCCCAGCAGCTCTCCGATGGGCCGGCTCCGCGCGGCCAACGGTCACGCTGAGCCCTATCGTGTCAAATACTGGCAAATCGGCAACGAGTTGGGCGACGAAAGCTATCAGAAAGGCGTGGCCGCGTTCTGCAGGGCCATGAAGGCCGTCGATCCGAGCATCAAGGTGATGGGGGCCTTTCCTTCGCCGGGGTTATTGAAGAACGCCGGTCGGTACCTCGATTACGTCTGCCCGCACCACTATGGGTGCCAAGACCTCAAGGGGAAGGAAGACGAGATTGGCCGGCTGACGAAGATGATCGCTGAGAACGCCCCGGGGCGCGACATTCGCCTGGGAATTACCGAGTGGAATACCACCGCGGGCGACTGGGGGTTGGGCCGGGCGATGCTCTGGACGCTGGACAATGCCTTGTGGTGCAGCCGCTACCAGAACCTCATGCACCGCCATTGCGACCTGGTGCAAATTGCCAACCGCAGCAATTTCGCCGACAGCTTTTGTTCGGGCATCGTCCAGACCAGCAACTGCGGCCTCGTCAAGACGCCGACCTACTACGCCCAGCAACTCTACGCCACCCATGCCGGCCGCTATCCGCTGAAATTGCGCGTCGACGGCAAAGCTGCCGCCGACTCGGCGCTGGACGTGAGCGCGACGCTTTCGGAGGACAGCGGCCGCGTGGCGTTGTTCGTCGTCAATCCATCGTTGGAACGCCAGCGGCGTAGGATCGATTTTGCCGCCTATGCCCCTTTGAGCCGCCAGGTCCACGTCTGGACGCTGGCCGACACCGGCAAGGCGCTCCAGCGCGACGCCGCCAACTCCTGGCGCGAGCCGCAACGGATCCGCGTGGAGACAAGCAAGGCGACCGGCAGCCGCGACCGGCTGGCCTACGTCTTTCCGCCTCTATCGCTTACGGTGCTCGAAGTGCGGATCGACAAGTAGGGCGCGCCCGCGACGCACCACAACCGGCGAGAAGGGGTGCGTCGCGGACGCACCCTATACGCCCGAACTTATGGCACCCGGCATCCGTTTTCAATCGAACTACTTCCGCTTCCCTGCCTCGTGGCGGGCCTTGCGGGCTTGGACCACCTTAGCCGCGATCTTTTCAAGGAAGAACCAGCCCAACTGGGCGGGACCGCGGACATCCACGGTGACCGCCTTGCCGCGGCGGCTCACCTGCACGGCGTTGATCAGTTCGGAAAGTTCGTAATCCTCGGTCGCCAGCAGGGCGGCATTAAGGGCGCTGTCGATGGCCGCTTGGACCTCCCCGGCGGCCTTGGCGTCTTGGGTTTCGGCATGGACGGTCAGGTACGCCTCCCGATGGCTCTCGCCGCAGGTGAGCCCAAGCATCTCGATACGCTTGAGGATCGGCGACTGGATAGGCAGTTTCACGGCTGAAAGCGCCGCCAGCCGCACCACCACCAGCGCGCCGACCGGAGTAGCGGCTGCCAGCGGCGAGGAGACGCCCAAGGACGGCCTGACGCCGTCGAGCACGTCCAGGGCAGCCGCCACCTCGTCGGGCGAGCTGCCGAAGAGCATCAGGTCGGGCGACACGTAGACGCCGATCAGGTTCCGCTCGTGCTTGGTGCCCTTGGCGTGGGTCCAGGCATGCAACTCGTACTGTCGGTGGCGGCTCGACTTATAGTCGGGCAGCCTCTGAACCGCCTCGTGCAGAGTCTTCAAGACGGTCTCGGAAAAGGTGGCCTGTACGATAGCCACCCCGGCATCGGCATTGAACCGCGTGCCGTAGAAGGTGACCGCCTTCAGATCCTTGGTCGGGTCGAACACCCGGCAGGCGGTACGAAGCTCTTCGATTTGTCGGCTGATGGCCTTGCACTTTTCCTTGTACCGCTGGTAGCCGGCATCCACCACCAGCGATCCCCGCATGGCATCGGCATCTACGTGGACCAGCCATTTGGCTTCGGCGGAAACCCGCTGCGGATGGAAGGGCTCTGCCGGAAGCCCGCCGGCGGCGCACAAGAGCAAGCCAACCACCGCGGCGGCTGACATTCGCATGTTCCACCTCGCCCTGAGAGAGCCGTCGGAGCCGCGCGACAGACGATTGTCGCCGCAGCGGCTACACACTCCTACCGGTGAGAAATACACCGCGAGGGGCTGTGCGGTTACAGAAAATCCCGCCGTGGATTCGCCGCAAGTCGGGACCAAGGCACAGCCAGGAGTGCAAAATGCGCGGGCCAAGCTCTAAATTCTGAGATCTTGGCTCTAAGCTCTTAGAGTTCGGGTCTATTTGCCGCCGCCCTCGCAACGGCAGCGCACGCCGAGACGGTCCCTCTCTCGCGGCGAGGGGGTCGACTCACGGAAACATATCCGGCCGCGAAAACCGGGACCGTCTCCAGCGTGGCGCCGTGGCTTCACAGACTCCGCAAGAGGCGGCGCCGCTGGATCAGCGGTGCCGCGACCTTGGCCGAAGACTCGTCGAGGGTGTAGCCGGGGCGGTACAACGGCTTGATGATCGTCTCCAGGCCGGCCACGTTGGTGGAACGGAGATTCTTGGCGTCCCACTCGATCTTCTCGCCCTGACCGGTGGCGGCCACCCAAACTGCCAGGTTGCCCAGGAGGATGGTTTCGGTCAGGCCGCCGGCATAGTCGGCGAAGTTCGACATGGCCGGCTTGCCGCCCTTGATGGCCTCGACCCATTCCTCGAAGTGACCTGGGGATTTGACGAAGGGCACCTCGGGGAGCGGCTTCTTGCTGGCCAGCTTTTGCGCCCGCTCCGCGTAATCGCCGGGGGCATAAAGGATGTCCTTGTCGCCGACCACCACGCAGCCACTCTCCAAGTAGCTGTGGTGATGCTTCTTGGCCGCCTCGACCTGCACTTTGTAGGCCTCCCGCATCCCGGCCATCCAGTCGTTGGTGGGCATCTTGCCGCCGTCGTACCAGACGAACTTCAGTGCAGGCCGGTTGCCCAAGGCCGGGTATTGGAAGGTGATAACCGACCATTTGGGATAGCTGTCCCCGTCGTGACCGGAAGACTCGGCCTGGATCGAGGTGGGATCGCGCATGTTGAGCGCCATGTAGGGCATGTTGACGGTATGGCAGGCCATGTCGCCCAGGGCGCCGGTGCCGAAATCCCAGTAACCCCGCCAACGAAACGGATGATAGCCGTTGGCATAGGGTCGCACCGGGGCCGGGCCGAGCCAGAGGTTCCACTTGACGTAGGCCGGACAGGCCGCCGACTTGGGACGCGTTCCACCCTGGGGCCAGATCGGCCGATTGGTCCACACGTGGACTTCCTTCACCGTCCCCAGCGCCCCGGCCTTGATCACCGCGGCGGCCCGGCGGAGCTCGCTGGACGCGGTTCCCTGGTTGCCCATCTGGGTGGCGACTTTCTTCTCGCGGGCGACCTTGGCCATCAGGCGGGCCTCGTAGATGGTGTGGGTCAGCGGCTTCTGGCAGAAGCAGTGCTTGCCCATCCGCATGGCCATCAGGGCGGCCGGAGCGTGGCAGTGGTCCGGCGTGCTGACGGTCACCGCATCGATGCTCTTGCCCATTTCGTCCAACATCTTGCGAAAATCGGTGTAACGCTTCGCCTTGGGGAAGCGCCGTTTGCCGGCGTTGTTCAAACGGTGCTCATCGATGTCGCAAATGGCGACCATGTCGCCCGCCCGGCCGGCATCCTTGGAATCGCTGTCGCCTTTGCCGCTCACGCCGATGCTGGCCATGGCGATCCGCCCATTGGGAGACCTGCTTTCTTTGGCGAGCGCACCACCGGCCACCCAGAAGCCGATGCCAGTGGCAGCAGTGCTTTGGAGAAACCCACGACGATTGAATTGGTTAGGCATAAGCGGAGACTCCTGTAGCTGTGGAAAGGGGAACGGTGAGGTGGGAGCCGCGCGCCTACCCCCGATGCGCGGCACGTTGCGGGACCGACGACCGGGCAGCCTGGCACGCGGCCGCCCAAACAGTCCGTAGAATACAGCGCGGGACCGACGGATGCAAGCCACCGGCCACTGGGGGTGCTTTGCTGCCGAAGCAGGAGAGGTTTCGCGATCGAAATCGGATTGTGAGCGGGGGCCCTTTCGCCGTCGAGCGGCACGGCGTACCATCGGTCTTTTGCCATTGCTGGGCGCTGATGATCCGCCGATGCCGCCGACCGACCTGAACCCTGCCCAATACGACGCCGTCACCACCCTTTCCGGGCCGCTCCTGGTGCTGGCCGGGGCGGGCACCGGGAAAACCCGCGTGGTCACCTACCGCATCGCCGAGTTGATCCGCGACCGGTCGCGGCCGGTCCGGCCGGATCGGATCCTGGCGGTCACCTTCACCAACAAGGCGGCCAACGAGATGCTGGAGCGGGCCGCCGTTTTGCTGGGCAAGCGGCTGAAGCAGAAGCCGGAGATCTCGACGTTCCACTCGCTCTGCGTCCGCATTCTTCGCCGCCACATCAACCAACTCGGCTATCCGGTCGCGTTCTCGATCTGCGATCGTGGCGATCAAGAAGGCTTTGCTCGCTCGGCCCTGCGGGAAATCAAGGCCGCCGACGGTCTCTTGCGGCCGGGAGAGTTGATCTCCTTCATCAGCCGTTGGAAGAACGCCTCGATTCGGCCCGAGCAGGCCGCCGCCGAGGCCGAGACCGACAAGGAACATCTGGCCTCGGCGGCCTATCGCCGCTATCAAAATGCACTGAAGACCGCCGGGGCCTTGGATTTCGACGATCTGCTGCTGTGCACCGAAGAACTGCTAGCCCGCGATTCCAAGGTGCGACAGGCCGAGGCGGGCCGCTTCGACCATATCCTGGTGGACGAGTATCAGGACACCAACGGCAGCCAATATCGGATCGTCAAGGGCCTGGCCGGCGGGCATCGCAACCTGTGTGTCGTCGGCGACGATGACCAGTCGATCTACGGCTGGCGCGGAGCGGAAGTCGCCCACATCCTGCGTTTCAAGCAGGACTGGCCGGAGGCCAAGGTGGTCCGTCTGGAAGTCAACTACCGCTCGACCCGCCAAATCCTCGATTGGTCCAACCGGCTGATCGCCTTCAACAAGCTGCGGCACCCCAAAGTGCTGCGGGCTACCTGCGAGGGTGAAATGCCCCGCATCCTGCAGATCGAGGACGAGGTCCAGGAGGCCAAGGCGGTGGTTGCCGAAATTGCCGGGCGGATTCAGCACCTGAAGCGCCGCCCCCGAGACTTTGCCATCCTCTGTCGCACCAACGAGCAGCCGCGGGCCTTCGAGACGGAGCTGCGTCAGGCCAAGCTGCCGTACGTCTTGGTGGGCGGGATGTCGTTCTACGATCGCAAAGAGGTCCGCGACGTACTGGCTTATCTGAAAGTAGTCGCCCAACCGACGGATGAGGTATCGCTGTTGCGGATCATCAACACCCCGCCCCGTGGGATCAGCCAAGCCACCGTCAAGCGGCTTCTCGACGAGGCCATCCACCGTGGAAAGCCGATCTGGGAGGTGCTGCCCGCGGCCGGAGAGCTCGATGGTTTGCCGGCCGGCGCTGCCCAGGCCGTCGGCCGGCTTCGCCAGATGGTCGAGCGGTTTCATCGCCAGGCCGGCCGGCAACCGCCGGTAGAGCTGGCCCAAGCTTTGCTTCGCGAGGTGGCGTATAAGAATGAGCTCACCCGGCTCTACCCGAACAGCGACGATCAGGCCGCCCGCTGGGCCGCGGTCGAGGAATTGGTCAACGCTTTGGCCGACTACTCGCGGCGGACCTCGGAGGCCACCTTGGCCGGCTTCTTGCAGGAGGTCGCCATTAGCGGCAACGAAAACGAAGCAGACAAGCAAGCGAAGCTGGATCGCGACGCGGTGGCGCTCATGACCCTGCATGCCGCCAAGGGGCTCGAGTTTCGCGAAGTCTACATGGTGGGCATGGAGGAGGGCGCCTTGCCGCACCATCGCTCGATCAGCGCGGCCGGGGCGGCGGTCGATGAGGAACGGCGGCTGTGCTACGTCGGGGTGACCCGCGCCCAGCGGCGGTTGACGCTGACGCTGGCGTTAAGCCGCATGAAATGGGGCAAGCCCCGCCCCACTATCCCCAGCCGGTTCCTCTACGAACTGACCGGCAAGGCCGACAACCCCAATTATCTGTCCGCCAAGCGCGGCGTACCGGGCCGAGAGGCGAGAACTGGCAGCCGAGAGCCAAGAGGCAAGAATCGAAGGGCGCGCGGTTAGCGGTCAACTCTCGACTCTCAACCCTTGGCTCGTGATTCTGGACTCTCTTTGATCAGGAACTCGATCGACGCCTGCCCGACCTTGTGTGAATCGAGATCTTCGATGGCAAGCTGCAAGACGTACTTGCCCGGCTGGATGGTCTTGGGCATCCGCAGATGATAGCCGATGAAGAAGTCACGGCGGACGTTCTGACAATCCTCTTCGGTAGGCGGAAAGTCCTGCTGAGCCACGCATTTTCCCACGGCATCGAGAATCAGGTATCGGCTCTTCAGCGAGGTGTGGTAGCCCTTTGGCGTGGGCACGCAAACGAAATTGTCGATTTCGGCGTACAAGAGCGCCTCTTGATTGGCAGCGAACTCATTCTTCTCAAACCGCTTGACGCGTCCAAAGCTCTGCACGGCGGTGCAGAAGGCCAGATTGCGAACCACCAGGCTGGCCGGCTCCCCAAGCTTGGCCGTCGCCGCCACCAGCATGGCCTTCGCCTCCGCCGAGCGGACGGCGTCGTCCGGAATATGCTCCACATCCAGGCAGGTTGCCAAACCCGAAAGCTCTTGCAGCCAGAACTCCTGGGTCGCCGGCGTCGCGGCCGGCACCAACCGCAGTCCGTCGAGCGTCCGCCCGGCCACCACGTTCAACATCCGTAGCCGCGCGTACTGGGCCGTGTCGGCTGAGGTACTGGGATGGGTCGGCAATTGTCGTTCCAGCGAGTCGATGGCGCCGGCCAGTTGCTGCCGCCATTGGTTATTGCCCGGCCAGCCGTAGGATGCCGCCACGACCCCGCCGGACCCGCGGTCCTGCGGACCACGCTGTCCCCCAGCGATCCAACTTGGTTCTTGACTAGCCGACGGCAACCGTCGGGCTATTGCGGTTGGGGCGGCCGGCATTGGCGCCGGAGCCGGCTGCGACAGCGATTGCGGAGGCGGTACGGGGGTGGACTGAACCGGCGCATACTGTGAAGGCGCAAGCTGTGGAAACGATGGTCCGAAAGGCGGGGCCGCTTGCGGCGAGGCCGGCGGCGATGGGGTCTGGGCCCTCGCGGCCGCCTCGGCCACCCGGCGACGATATGCGACGGCGGCGTTGAACTGCTCCATGACCAGCGGCCAAAGGCTGGGATCTGTCTGCCGGAGATCCTCCATGAGCCGATCGCGGGCCTGGGGATCGACTGCTCCCAGGTCGTGCAGCTCCGCCATGATGGTTTGCATGGTGTGAGCGTTCGGCAGTTCAGGGCCCTGAGCCTTGGCCGCAACGGTGGCAGCCGAGGCGTGACTCGCGTCTTTAGGCGTCTCAGACTTCTTCACTGCGGCCGGTGGCTCCGTCTTGGGACCTCCGGCGAGCCAGGGCGAATCGGCCGACCAAGGCGAGACCGTGCAGCCCGACAAAGTCAGGCCGAGGAGCATGGTGATCGGCAATAGGCGAGTACGATCCATAGCATTCGGCGCTACAACGCGCAGCATCTCCCGAGAAACTGAGGGCTGGATCGTACCGGAAAGCCAAAGCGATTGGCAAGTTCGGAATTCGCACTGGTCGCCGCCGCCGCCGCGCGAAGATGAGTAGACTGCACGAACTACAGCGAGTCGCGACGTCTGCGCCGCACCCAGCATCGGCTATCCCGGATTATTCAGTGCAGAGGACGCCGAGGAGACGGAGGGAGAGGAATGAGAGATTAGCGATGAGGGCGGAAGGTAGCCGATCCGGTGGCGATTTTGCATTTTGCACTTTGCATTTTTCATTTTGCCTTTTTCTTCCGCGTCCTCTGCGGTTCCACGAATACTCTGGGCTACCGCTCCATTAGCGCATCCTGCGGCGCCGCCAAGCGGATGATCAACCGCTCAAGGATCAGGCGGGGCGGCATGGCGCTCTGGCCTTTGAGGTCGAGGTCCGCCTCGAGCAGCCACCGATAGAGCTGCGTCCCGCGGTGGCGTCCCATCAGCCGCAGTTGGCGTTCGGCCTTTTGCAAGGCGAACGGGCGCACGCCCGCTCTGCCCAGCGCGTCACGAAGAGCAATGCGGCGGCCGGCAGCCTCAGCCGCCAGCACCAGCCGGGCGGCGGCGGCAAAACGGCGCAACGAGGCGGAAAGTTGGGCCAAAATGCCCACCGGTTGTTCGCCCGAGGCCAACAGACGATCCAATTCCCGCATGGCGGCGGTAACGTTGCCGTCCAACGCAGCCTCCAGCATATCCCAGGCAGTCCTCACTCGCCAACCGCCCACGGCCTTGCTCACCAACTCCGGGGTGATCTGCTGGCCGCTTGCCGTCATGAGGGCCAGCTTGGCGAGTTCTTGGTCCAACAACCCCAACTCCGGGCCAATCGACTCGACGAGCATTTCCGCCGCGGTCTGCGACAACTGGGCACGATGTGTTTGTCGCGCCCAGTCGACCAGCCACTTGACGAGCCGGGCACCCGCCGGTGGCGAGCAGTCGATCAATCGTCCCGCCGCGGCGATCGCCTTGTAGAGCCGCGTATTGCTTGGGAAGGACTCGATTTCCAGCAGCAGGATTCCACTGTGGGCGGGCTTGGCCACGTAGTCTTCCAACTGGGCGCGGTAGCGGCTGACAAACTCGTCGGCCCCTTCGACCACGGCCAACCGCTTGCCGCCGAACATGGCTACCGTCGAAAGCTCCTCATGCACGTCGCGAAACAGGGCCTCTTCCCCGTCAAATGTTCGTAAAGACAGTTCGCCCTCGTCGACCTCCGACACCGCCGCCCGCAGGCAGAGCATTGCCTGTCGTCGCAAAAAGGACTCGGCCCCAAATACCGCGCACACCGGCCGCGGCGGGTGCTTGGCGGGTTGGGCAAGATAGTCGATTGCGGAAAGTGGTTTTTCGGCCATGCGGGTCGCACCCGAGATTAACCCGAAGCATAAGCGAGGGGTCGAACTAAACGAACTTCGTCACGCCGGGCACGGCAATCGGATATCTGCCGTCGGGACCGGGTTTGATCGGCGGCTCGGCGTCGAAGCGATACGTGGCCGGGGCCAGCCTCTCTTGCGAGTTGATGGCTTGTTGCCAAGTCAACTCTTGCCCGGTGTAATCCACCATTCGACCGAGGATGGCCAGCATGGTGCTCTTGGCAAGGTAATCGCCGTTGTTGATCGGTTTGCCGGCGCGAATGGCAGCGAACAACCGCTGGTGCTCCACGTCGTACATGTTGGCGTCGTGGCCTTTATAGCGCCAGTTGGTCGCCCCTTTGATGGTGTGATGCGGAGTGACTATGGCTTCGCCTTTGGTGCCCACCATCAGGTCGGAGACATTCTGGTAGCAGCCGGCCATTTGGCGGCAATAGGAATAGACATGGGTTCCGTTGGCATACTCGTAGACCACGGCATGGTGGTCGAAGATGTTGCCCCACTTGGCTTCGCTGCGGACTTGCCGCCCGCCCATGCCCCAGGCCCGGACCGGCGGCTGGTCGTGCATCGCCCAGGCGGCCTTGTCGAGGCTGTGGACATGCTGCTCGGTGTTGAAGTCGCCCGAGAGCCAGGTGTAGTAGTACCAATTGCGGATCTGGTAGGTCATTTCGGACCAGTCAGGCTGGCGGTCGCGATGCCAGAGAGTCCCGGTCAGGTACGTTTCTTGGATGGTCCTGAGGTCGCCGATGGCTCCATCGAGGATCCGCTTCATGGTCTCACACACCGCGGGGTCGTAACGCCAGCACAGTCCCGCCACGAGATTCAATCGCTTTTTCTTGGCCTCCTCGGCAATGGCCAGCACGCTGCGGACGCCCGGCGCATCGACGGCCACCGGTTTCTCGGCAAACACGTGCTTGCCGGCGTTGATGGCGGCCTTCAAGTGGATGGGGCGAAAATGCGGCGGTTCACACAACAGCACCACGTCGACGTCGGAGTCGATCAACTTCTGGCCGGCCTCCAAGCCCACGAAACGATGGTCCGGGTCGACCGCCACTTTGCCGCCAAAACCCTTCAGAGCGTGCAGGCAGCCTTCCAGCCGATCGGGGAAGGCGTCGGCCATGGCTACCAGCTTGCAGTTCTTGTCAGCGCGAAGGGCGTTGCCGGCGGCCCCGGTGCCGCGGCCGCCGCAGCCGATCAAGCCGATCTTCAGCAAATCGCTGCCGGCGGCGTGCGCGCTGCGGCTAAAGACCAATGGGCTAGCCACGGCGGCGCCGGCGGCCAACACCGAGGTGGCTTTGAGAAAACTGCGACGTGAGGTCGCGGCCGCCGAGTCTGAAACACGTTGGGCTGGCATGGTTATACCTTTGAAGGGGTTGATTCGGGGATGCACCTGATGCCGCTAATCTAGCCCTCAGGCGGGCAAATTGCAAACGCACTCACTCGAAACATGGGCAAAACGTACTCCGCCTGCCGAGTGCGACGAAACCGTACTCTTCACCGTCCGAGTGAAAAAATCGTTACCGGGCGAGGCAGCGACGGGCACCGGCCGAAGGCGGATCGGTTGGGCGCGAAGCGCGGCCGGCGTGACCAATACCGGGCAGGGCCGCACCGTCAGCGGAGCCGACCAATGTATTTCAGCAACTCGGCGTCCAAACGCCGCAAGTCGCCGAAGGCATGCCGGAACTCCTTCAACCGCACCTCTGGCGGATCCTGAAGCAAGGGCTTCTTTTGTGAGAGCATTCGCAGGTACGCTACATACTGTTTGGAATGCTGGTGGAGCAAGAAATAAGTCAAGGCCCACGCCTCGGCGTAGGCATCCGGCGCCCTTCGGGTGTCATGAAAGCGTTGGTCGTTGCGGACTAGAGTCTCCAGCGAGTTTGCCGGGCGGGTGGCGCAGTACCTCAGAAAACGCGTCAGGCGCATCTGGTTGATGGCCCCGACGCGGTTGCCGCCCTTGGCGCTTCGCAGGTCCGGCGTCTCGAAAAAGACGGCGATCCCCTCGCTAAACCACACCGGACAATCGCTCAGCCGCCTGTGCAGCCCGCAGTTGAAAGCGAGCTGATGGGTGGCTTCGTGTACGATCGTGGCCACGGTCTGCAAGGCCTGCGGCTGGGCGAGGACCTGGTTGATTTGGGCAACCGTGTGGCCCCGCTCGGCGTAACCTTGGCCACCCAAGCCCGTCAGATCGTACATGGTCATTCGATTGGTCAACATAGCGAAGTAGCCGATGACCGACTGGCTGGCCTCGCCCAGTTCCGCCCGAGCGTACTTTAAGTACGCTTGCCGATCGGCAAAGACCACAGCCACCAAGGGAAACTCGGGCGGTGCCAGTTCGAAGCCTTTGTGCGTCCAAAAGTTGGTGAACGTGCGATAAAGCCCCTCAAATAGGGAGCCGCACCATTGGGCGTAGGCCTGAGATGTGTCGTGAAAAATCAGATAATGGGCGGTTTTGTACACCTCGAACCCGGCGGGCAGCTCGGTCAACAGGCGCCGCGAAATCTCGCTGCGCGTCAGCGGATGGAAGGGCGTCGCATCCGCGGTATGGCTCACCTGTTCGTCGGGGGGAATCGCCCAGAGCAGACCGTCTTCGGCCAGCAGCAAGATTCCGCCGTCTCGGGCGGCGACCACTAACCGCCCACTTACCTGAATTTCCTTGCCGTCGCGGTGCAGAACCACGTAATCCAGCGACTTGGCCGAGGATGCCAGCCCAAGGCAGAGGACCACAGCGACGGCAACTCGAAACCACTGCAGCATCCGAAGAAGTACGCCCCGAGGTGCATCGCTCATGATTCCATTATACCCAATTAGAAATTGGGCGAGAGCGAAGATACCGATTGTGCCGATTATTCGAATAATCGGCTCGGGCTGGAACTATCCACTTTTGCCATTCCTCCCAATATGATGGCGGTTGCCGATCAATTCGTCTTGGCGAAAGCCGGCAGCATTGTTATAGTCCCGCCCTCGCGTTCTTGGGTGCACACACCGGGCCAAGGTCTGCGGATGGCGGCCATCGCTATGCACAGCGTTCGTCGACAGAGGCTCTGGCTGACGTTGTGCGGCATCGCTGCGCTGGGGACCGCTGGATGCGCCGACATGGATATATTGCCCACTTGGGTGCCATTTCAAGGGACTGTTTCGGATTCACTTCCGGGCGTGGTCACACCGGCGCAGCGGCTGACTCAGTTGCGGAAATGGTCGGCCGAGGCCTCCCAGGCCACGCCGCAACAAAGACAGTCGATCTCGGAGCAATTGGCCGCCTCGATCCGCACCGAGAAAGATCCTCTGATCCGCACTGAAATCATCCGTGCCCTGGGCGCCTATCCAAGCGCCTCGGCCGATGGAATTCTCAAGGCAGCCATGAACGATTCCGATACCCAAGTTCGCATTGCCGCCTGCCAGGCGTGGGGCAAACACCACGACAATCAAGCGGTGGAGCTATTGGCCACGGCCGCCAACAGCGACGTGGCCTCCGAAGTTCGGATGACCGCGGTCAAGGCGCTGGGCGAGACCAGGAATCCGGCCGCCGTCAAGGCGTTGGGGGATGCCCTCAACGACGCCGATCCGGCCATGCAGTACCTGGCCGTCCTGTCGCTGACGAAAGTGACCGGCCAAGACCTGGGCAACGACGTAAACCGGTGGCAACAGTATCTGCGAACGGGAAAGTCGCCGCCACCGCCCGGCATGGCGGAGCGTTTCCGACAATGGTTCTGACACTCACTGGTTCTGACACTCACTCACTCACGTTCCTTAATCACAAAGCTATGTGTGCCTTGCAGTTGCTTCCAAATGCCAAAGCCGGTACGATAGCGGATGTCCCTATCGTCCCTTGTCCGTTGCCAATTTGTTCGCTCGACAGCGGTCGGTTTCCGCAACACCCGTCCAGACGCGGTGAAGGCCCCCATGGAGGCAGCGAACCCATGCAGCCCGTACGTTTCACCGAGCAGTTCAAGCGGCTCATCACCGTTGCCCGGCAATTAATTGAAACGGCTGAAGCCGAGGGCATCTTGCTGCTGCTGGAAGGGCCGACCGATTGGGCCCGTCTGAAGTCGGCTGCCGGCAAAGGGAAGGTGGTGGTGGCCGCCAACACGTCGGAGGAGTTGGCCGGCGCCAGGGAGGCCGGTTTGGAGGCCGTCCGTCTCGGCATGCCCACCAGCCCAATCTACGAACGTCTGACGCGATCGGTCTTAGAGGCCGTGGCCGACGATATTCTCGCCCCTGGCTCGGCGGTGGTGGCCCTGTATAGCGGCTTCGACGCCGACACGATCGACTCGTTGAGCGTGATCAATCTGGATGAGCATCTGAACCGGCTGACCGGCCGCGACCTGCGGCAGTTGGAGACCCGCGTCCCCTTGGATACACTGAAGACCGTGGTCGATTTGGCCGTGGAGATCGGCCGCGAGGGACGTGAGGGCAAGCCGGTCGGCACGCTGTTTGTCGTCGGCGATTCGCGCAAGGTGCTGGCCTCCAGCCGGCCGGCCGGCTTCGATCCCGTCCGCGGCTATAACCGCAAAGAGCGTTCGCTGGACGACCCGCGGGTCCGCGAAGGCATTAAGGAAATCGCCCAGATGGACGGGGCAATCATCGTTTCTGCCGATGGCGTGGTGGAAGCCTCTTGCCGCTATCTCGACTGCTCGGCCGCCGACGTGACCCTCTCCAAAGGCCTCGGCGCCCGGCATTGGGCGGCCGCTGCCATCAGTCGGGCTACCAACGCCGTGGCAGTCACCGTAAGCCAGAGCAACGGCACCGTCCGCATCTTTCACAATGGCGAGGTGGTGCTGAGGATCGAGCCCTACCTGCGTCGGCCCATGGTCTGGCGGGAGTTCGAATACGAGCCGCCGACCCCCGAAGCCAAGCCCGCCAAGCCCAAAGCCGAGGGCACTGGGGCTTAGTACCGAGCGTCGGCCTTGCCGGCCGGGTGCCACGCTTGCGTGCGCGAGCGTGGCGAGACAGCAAGCATGCTTACCAGCGACCCGCTCACGACCAGCGCGCACGGGGTACCGGCGATGGCTTGATCTGCTCTACCGCCCGTGATAGGCTCAAGGGCTACCCCTGGAGGAGAGCATGGCGAGCCTGTCCGATCATCATACCGTGTTGGCCCTGATGGCGCACCCCGACGACGCGGAGATGTCCTGCGGGGGTACGCTGATCCGCCTGGCCGAGGCCGGCTGCGAGGTCCACATCGCCACGGCCACCCCCGGCGATTGGGGCACCACCCGCGAAACCCCTTGGGCCATCTCCCATCGTCGCGTGCTGGAGGCTGCTCAGGCCGCCGAATCAATTGGCGCCGCGTATCATTGTCTGGGCGAGGGCGACGGAATGGTGGTGTTCGACAAGCCCTCGATCCGCAAGGCAATCGACCTCATGCGCCGCGTGGCGCCGTCACTGGTGTTTACCCATGCCCCAAGGGACTACATGACGGACCACGAAATGGCCTCCCAGCTCGCCCGCGCTGCGAGTTTCGTCTACAGCATCCCCAACGCCTCTGATTTCCCGTTGCTCGCCAAATCTTGCGTGCCCTATCTGTACTACTGTGACCCGATGGAGGGAGTCGACCCGCTGGGCAATCCGATTACGCCGACCACGCTGGTCGATATTTCCTCCCAGCTTGAGCGAAAGGCCCAAATGCTGGCCTGTCATGCCAGCCAGCGCGAGTGGCTGCGGGCCCATCACGGCATGGACGAATACCTGGAATCCATGAAACGCCACGCCCTCATGCGGGGCGGGCAGGCCGGGGTGGCGGCGGCGGAGGCCTTGGTGCAACACCGTGGTCATGGCTATCCCAAGGACGACGTGCTGGCCCAGCTTTTCTCCGCCCACACCACTTGACTCTCCCCACCTTCAGCCGCAAAGGAACGCTCCCATGTCGCGCCCGATCAGCAAAGTTGCTCCCGATTGGTGGGATTACACCACGTTGGACGACGAGATCTTGGTCGACGCGGCCAAGCTCACCGTCGAACAGATGCGAAAGCTCTCCCGCCCCGGCTTTCGCGTCGTAATGTACGACACGCTGCAAGATTTCTACCTCGCCGAGGCGTTGGAGTATATCAACGCCTGGCGGCAATCGACCGACGACAACCCGGTTGGGATCTGCGGTCCGATCGGCCCAACCGAACAGCTCCCGCTGGTGGCCCGGCTGGTCAACGAGTTGAACCTCGACGTTCGCGGCGCCCACTTCTGGGGCATGGACGAATGGGTGGATGCCGAAGGCCGGCCGGTTGCGGTCGATCATCCGCTCAGCTTCGCCCGGGCGGACCAAGAGCTATGTTTCGATCGCATCCGCCGCGAGTTGCGGATGCCCGATGCCCACCTGCACTTTCCCACCGGCGACCTGAAGGCCTACTCGGCCAGCTACGATGCGGCCCGGTGCGCGGTCATGCAAGGCGGCCAGGGCGAGGTTAAGCATTGGGCGTTCAACGATCCGCCTAGACGCAAAGGCCGTTACAAGGACGCTCCTCCACCGCCTGAGGAATACCGCAAGCTTAGGACCCGCGTGACCGACCTGCACCCGATGACCGTGATCCAGAACGCCCGCACCTCCGGCGGCGGCCAGGTGTCGTTGGTGCCGACGCGGGCAGTCACGGTGGGACCGGTAGAAACCTGGAAGGCCCAAAAAGTGTCGATCTGGCAGGCCGGCAACCATGACAACCCCTTCGGGATGCGGTTGACCACGCTGATGATCGCCAAGAAGCTGCCTGATGCCGCCGTGCCCATGTCGCTGCTGGCCGACCACTCGAATGTGCAGTTCAACTTCTACCGTCCCGGCATCGGTACGGTGGCGGCGGAGATGCATTAGTGAGTTGGTCCCCTCTCCCTCCGTGAGTGAGCTAGGGTGTGGGCGCGCCAAAAACGGGACGCGGGCATGCGGCAAGCGTGCTACGGGTGACATGCGACCCAGCCGTGGGCATACTGGCCGGCGGGGTTGAGCCGGCACATGCTGCCTGTCTTGCTTCGCTCGCTTAGCAAGCATGGCACCGGCTGCTAAAGCTCTGGCAGTTGCAGCGACGGCGGAAGGAGCGGCTTGTTCGACGGTGTTTCAGCACTGCTGGACGGGCTGCCAGTGGCACGCGCGCGTTCCCGCCAGTCGGTTACGCCTTGGATCACGTAGAAGAACACCGGGGTCAGGAAGATGCCGAACAGGGTGACGCCGAGCATGCCGCTAAAGACGGCCGTCCCCAGCGTGCGGCGCATTTCGGCGCCCGCGCCTTCGGCAATCACCAGGGGCACCACGCCCAGGATAAAGGCCAGCGAGGTCATCATGATCGGCCGCAGCCGCAAGCGGCAGGCCTCTACGGTAGCTTCTCGGCGGGCGATGCCGGATTGCCGCTGTTGCTTGGCGAATTCCACGATCAGGATGGCGTTCTTGCTGGCCAGCCCGACCAGCACCACGAAACCGATTTGGGTGAAGATGTTGACGTCCATGTGGGCCAGGGCCACTCCGGCGATTGAGCACAACAGGCACATCGGCACCACCAGGATCACGGCCAATGGCAGCGACCAGCTCTCGTACTGCGCCGCCAGCACCAGAAACACCAGCACCACCGCCAGCACGAACACCGCCATGGCCGTGCTGCCGGCCAGGATCTGCATGTAGGTCAGGTCGGTCCATTCGTAATTCATGGAGGGTGGCAGGACTTTTCCCAGGACGTCACCCATCAGCGTGATCGATTCGCCCGAGCTGACGCCGGTTGCAACGTTGCCGTTGACGGCCGCGGCCGGGTACATGTTATAGCGCATGACCATCACCGGGCCGCTGATGGGTCGGGCAGCGGCAATGGTGGCCAATGGTATCATTTCGCCGCGGCTGTTGCGGACCTTCATCTGCTCGACGTCGGCCAGGCGGTGGCGGAAGGCGGCGTCGGCCTGGATGTTCACCTGCCACGACCGGCCGAACTCGTTGAAATTGTTCACGTACAGCGAGCCCATGTAGACTTGCAGCATGTCGAACACGTCGCTGACGCTCACCCCCATCGACTTGGCCTTGATGCGGTCGATGTCGAGGTAGATCCAGGGAGTGTTGGCCCGCAGGCTGGTGAAGATGCCGGTCAGTCCCGGCGTTTGATTGCCGCGGTCGACCACCGCGTCGGCGGCCCTCTGCAAGTCGGCCAGGCCCAAGTTGCCGCGGTCTTCGACCATGAGTTTGAAGCCACCGCAGTTGCCCAGGCCATCGACCGGCGGAGCACCGAAGATCGAAACCAGGGCGTCGCGGACTTCCTGGCCACATTGATCGCTCAGCTTGGCGCCGATGGCGTCGGCCGACAGGCTGTGGCCGCGGCGGCGATCGAAGGGCTCGAACATCACGTAGAGCGAGCCGAAGTTGCTGGCATTGGCGCCCAACAGCAGCGATTGACCGGAAATGCCCACCGTGTGGGCCACGCCGGGCAGCTTGCGGGCCATCTGCTCGATCCGCTGCATCACCCGCCGCGTGCGCTCCACGGAGGCCCCGTCAGGCAATTGTACGTTCACCAGCAGATAACCTTTGTCCTGCTCGGGGATGAAGCCGGTCGGCATCCGGGCCATCCCCCACCAGGTCAGATAGAGCAGACCGCCGTAGACCAACAGCACGATCGCGCTAACCCTCAAG
The DNA here is from genome assembly GCA_021784975.1 of Planctomycetota bacterium. Classification (GTDB taxonomy): domain Bacteria; phylum Planctomycetota; class Planctomycetia; order Pirellulales; family Thermoguttaceae; genus JAJYGU01. The sequence continues at coordinate 8,876 of JAJYGU010000128.1, read as the reverse complement.
AGCATGGCCACCCCGCGGGTGTACAAGGCCGTGGCCCGGCTGAATCCCAGATTAAACAGCTTGAAGAACCAGCCCAGCCCGACGTCCATCAAGACAGCCAGCCAATCTCTACGGGCGCCGTGAGGCTTGAGCAATACCGCCGCCAATGCCGGGCTAAGCGTCAGCGAATTAAACGCGGAAATGACCGTCGAGACCGCAATCGTCAGGGCGAATTGGCGGAAGAACTGGCCGGTGATCCCGCTGATGAAGGCACACGGCACGAACACCGCGCAGAGGACCAGGGCCACCGCCACCACCGGCCCGGTCACTTCGTCCATCGCCTTGAAGGCCGCCTCGCGCGGCGAAAGGCCCTCGGCCAGCCAACGCTCGACGTTCTCCACCACCACGATGGCGTCGTCGACCACGATGCCAATCGCCAGCACCAGGCCGAACAACGAGAGGTTGTTGAGGCTGAAGCCCATGCCGGCCATGACCGCGAAGGTGCCGATAATGGCCACCGGCACGGCAATCAGCGGGATGATGGCCGCCCGCCAGTTCTGCAGGAAGACCAGTACCACGATGGCCACCAGCAGCACGGCGTCGCGGAGCGTCTTCAGCACCTCGGTGACCGATTCGTAGATAAACGGCGTGGTGTCGTAGACGATCTTGTATTGCACGCCTTCGGGAAACTGGCTCTTGAGGCTCTCCATCTTGGCATACACCGCCTTGGCGGTCTGGAGGGCATTCGAGCCCGGCAACTGGTAGATCGACAGGGCCACCGAAGGCTCGGCGTCGAGGGTGCACGATTGGTCGTACTGCTGGGCGCCAAGCTCCAGGCGGGCGACGTCGCGGAGATGGACCACGGTGGCATCCTGCGCGGTCGGGCCGCTGAAACTCGTCTTCAGCACGATGTCGCCGAACTGCCGCGGTTCGATCAGCCGCCCGAGCGTGCTCATGGTGAGCTGGAAGTTCTGACCGGGCGGGACCGGCGGCTGGCCGATCTGGCCGGCGGCTACCTGCACGTTCTGCTCCTTCAGGGCATTGACCACGTCGTCGGCCGTCATGTCCCGCGTGGCCAGTTTTTCAGGGTCGAGCCAGACCCGCATGCTGTAGTCGCGCTCGCCCAAAAAGGTCACGTCGCCCACGCCCGGCAGACGAGAAAGCTCGTCACGGATTTGGATGGTGGCGTAGTTCGACAAGTACAAGTCGTTGCGGAGATAGTGTCCGGCGGCGTCCTTCTCGGAAAAGAGATTGACGATCATCATGATGCTCGGCGACTTCTTTTTCACCGCCACCCCTTGAAGCTGCACGGTGTCGGGGATCACCGGCATGGCCAGTTGCACCCGGTTCTGTACCAACACCTGGGCGATGTTCAGGTCCGTCCCCAGGGCGAAGGTGATGGTGAGCGTGTAGGCCCCGTCGTTGGTGCACTGCGAGCTCATGTAGAGCATGTTTTCCACGCCGTTGACCTGCTGCTCGATCGGGGCGGCTACCGTGTCGAGCACCAATTGGGCGTTGGCGCCGGGGTAGCTGGCCGTCACCTGGACGGTGGGCGGGGTGATGTCGGGATATTGGGCGATCGGCAGCACGAACACCGCCAACGAGCCGGCCAGGGTGATGATGATCGACAACACCGCGGCAAAGATCGGTCGGCGGATAAAGAAGTGGGAAAGCACGGCGGGGAGGGATTAGGGGTCAGGGATTTAGCCACTCGATCACGTAAAAGAACACCGGGGTCAGGAAAATGCCGAACAGGGTGACGCCGAGCATTCCGCTGAAGACGGCCGTGCCCAGCGTGCGGCGCATCTCCGCCCCGGCCCCTTCGGCAAGCACCAACGGCACGACGCCCAGGATGAAGGCCAGCGAGGTCATCATGATCGGTCGCAGCCGCAGCCGGCAGGCCTGCAAGGTCGCCTCGCGCGGGGCGACACCCGAGTCGCGCTGTTGCCGGGCAAACTCGACGATCAGAATCGCGTTCTTGCTGGCCAGGCCCACCAGCACCACGAAGCCGATCTGGGTAAAGATGTCGATGTCCATGCGGGCCAGCGCCACGCCGGCAATGGAACACAACAGGCACATGGGGACCACCAGGATGACCGCCAGCGGCAGCGACCAGCTTTCGTACTGGGCCGCCAGCACCAGGAAGACCAGCACCACCGCCAGCACAAAGACGCCCATGGCCGTGTTGCCGGCCAGGATCTGCATGTAGGTCAACTCGGTCCATTCGCTGGCCATGCCGGGGGGCAGCACCTTGGCGCCGATCTGCTTCATCAGGCCGATGGCGTCGCCCGAGCTGCCGCCCGGCGCCACGTTGCCGTTGATCGGAGCGGCCGCGTACATGTTGTAGCGGGTGAGCATCACCGGGCCGGTGATGTCGCGGAATTGCGCCAGGGTGTTCAACGGGGCCATCTCGCCGGCGCGGTTTCGTACCTTAAGCTCTCCGACCTCGGCGGCGGTCCGCCGGAAGGCCCCGTCGGCCTGGAGCTTGACCTGCCAGGACCGGCCGAACTCGTTAAAATTGTTCACGTAGAGCGAGCCCATGTAGACGCTGAGCGTGTTGAACAGATCGCTCAGCGCCACGCCCATGGTCTTGGCCTTGTTGCGGTCGATGTCGACGTAGACCTGCGGCGTGTTCGAGCGGAACATGGTGAACACGCCGGCCAGTCCCGGCTGCCGGTTTGCCCGCTCGATCATCCCGTCGGTGGCGCGTTGCAGGCTGGCCAGGCCGAGGTCGCGGCGGTCCTCGATCATGAGTTTGAAGCCGCCGGCGGTGCCCAGCCCGTCGACCGGCGGGGCGCCGAACACGCCGATCATCGCCTCGGGAAATTTCTGGTAGCAGATCCGCCGCAGTTGCATGGCGATGGCCTTGTCGCGGAGCTTCGGCGACCGCCGCTGGTCGAAGGGCTTCAAGATGACGAACATCGAGCCGAAATTGGGGGCGTTGGCCTGCAAGAGGATCGACATGCCCGAAACCCCCAAAGTGTGGCCCACGCCGTCCATCGAGCGGGCAATCTTGTCCAGGCGGGCGATGACGGATTCGGTCCGCGACACCGAGGCCCCTTCGGGCAACTGCACGTTGACCAGGAGATAGCCCTTGTCCTGCTCGGGGATGAAGCCCGCCGGCATCCGCGTGAAGCCCCACCAGGTCAGCCCGAGCAGGCCGCCGTAGAGCAGCAGCGCGACGGCACTGCCGCGGAGCAGTAGCCCGACCGACCGGGTGTAAAGGTTGGTCGCCCCTTCAAACCCGCGGTTGAAGAGGCGGAACAACCCGCCAGCCAACACGTCCAGGACCTTGGTCAGCCAATCGCGCCGCGCCCCATGCGGTTTCAGCAGCACGGCCGCCAGCGCGGGGCTCAGGGTGAGCGAGTTGAATGCCGAAATGATGGTTGACACGGCGATCGTCAAGGCAAACTGGCGGAAGAACTGGCCGGTGATGCCGCTAATCAGCGCGCAGGGCACGAACACCGCGCAGAGCACCAAGGCCACGGCGATCACCGGCCCGGTCACTTCGTTCATCGCTTTTTGGGCCGCCTCGCGCGAAGTGAGCCCCTCGGCCAGCCAGCGCTCGACGTTCTCGACCACCACGATGGCGTCGTCGACCACAATGCCGATGGCCAGCACCAGGCCGAACAGGGTGAGATTGTTGAGGCTGAAGCCGAGGCCCGCCATCACCGCGAACGTGCCCACGATGGCCACCGGCATGGCGGCCAGCGGGATCACCGCCGCCCGCCAATTCTGCAAAAACACCAGCACCACCACCGCCACCAGAATCACCGCGTCGCGGAGAGTTTTCAAGACCTCGATGATCGACTCGCGGATAAACGGCGTGGTGTCGTAGTTGATCTTGTAGTCGAGTCCCTGGGGAAATCGCAGCTTGAGCTCTTCCATCTTCCGGCGGACGCTGTTGGCCGTGTCCAAGGCGTTGGCCGTCGGCATTTGGTACACCGCCAGGCCGGCCGACGGGTAGCCGTCCATCAGGCACGACTGGTCGTATTGCTGCGCGCCGAGTTCCAGGCGAGCGACGTCGCCGAGCCGGACGATCGAGGTGGCCGGCGTGCCGGGATCCACCTTGCCGGCCTTGACCACGATGGCGTCGAATTGCGAGGGTTGACTCAGCCGCCCCAAGGCGCTCAGGATCGGCTGAAATTGCACCCCGGCGACGGCCGGCGGCTGGCCGAGCTGCCCCGAAACCACCTGCAAGTTTTCCCCGCGCACCGCCGCGACCACGTCGCTGGCAGTCATGTTCCTGGCGGCCAGCTTGTCGGGGTCGAGCCAGGCGCGGATGCTGTAGTCGCGCTCGCCCAGGATGTTTACGTCGCTGACGCCCGGCAGCCGCAGCACCTCGTCGCGGATGTTGATCATGAGATAGTTCGACAGGTAGAGGCCGTCGTAGCGGCCGTCGGGCGAATAGAGATTCACCGCCAGCAGGATGTTGGGCGTCTTCTTCTTGATGTTGATGCCTTGCTGCTGCACCTGGTCGGGCATCTGGGGCATGGCCAACTGCACCCGATTCTGCACCTGCACCAACGCCAGCTTCAGATCGGTGCCAAGCTGGAAGGTCACCGTCAGCGTGTAAGCCCCGTCGTTGGTGCACTGGGAGCACATGTAGAGCATGTTCTCCACCCCGTTGACCTGCTGCTCAATGGGCGCGGCCACCGTGTCGGCCACCGTCTGGGCATTGGCGCCCGGATACGAGCAGAGCACCTGCACGGTGGGCGGGGTGATGTTCGGATACTGGGCCAGCGGGAGCGAGGAGAGGGTCACGCTGCCGGCCAACACGATCACCAGCGAGAGCACGGCGGCAAAGATCGGCCGGTCGATGAAGAAATGCGAGATCATTGCGGCCCGGCCAGGCTGGCCATGTCCTTCGGCTCGGCCTTGACCTCCATGCCCGGCCGGATGCGTTGCAGGCCGTCGACCACCACCCGGTCGTCGGCGTTGAGCCCCTTTTCGATGGCTTGCAGGCCGTCGAACACTTGCCCCAGGGTTATGCCGCGATAGGCGACCTTGTGGTCCTTGCCGACTACGAACACGTACTTTTGTCCCTGGTCCGTGCCAAGGGCCCGTTCCGTCACCAAGAAGGCCTTGTGTGGCAGCCCTATGTCCAGACGCACGCGGACGAACATGCCGGGCAGCATGAGCGGCGGCTTAGTCGGCATTTCATAAGGATTTTTGAAGGTGCCGCGGACCAGGATCGTGCCCGTTTGCGGATCGACGGTGTTGTTGGCGAAGTCGAGCACGCCTTTTAGCGGAAAGGCATGGTGCACGTCGTCGGCCAGGCCCATCGACACCTCGACCAGGCCGATCCGCTGCGGCAGCAGCCCCTCGCGTTTCATCTTGAGGACTCGCAGCAGGGTGGGTTCGTCAATGTCAAAGTAGGCGTAGATCGGGTCGATCGACATCACCGTGGTCAGCAAGGTCGCGTCGGCGTTGACCAGATTTCCGACGGTTAAGAGGGTGCGGCTGATCTTGCCGGCGATCGGAGAGGCGACGGTGGTGAAGCCCAGATTCAGTTGGGCCCGCTCGATCTGCGCCTTGGCGGAGTTTTGCGAGCCGACGTTCTCGGCCTGCTGGGCCAGGTATTGATCGAGGTCCTGCTGGCTGGCGGCCCCCTTGGCGGCCAGCCCGCGATAGCGGTCGACCTGAATATCGAGGAGCTTCTTTTGGGCCACTAATCGTTCGAGCGTGCCCTTGGCGTCGTCCAAGACGGCCTGGAAGGGACGGGGATCGATTTCGTAGAGCAAGTCATCCTTCTTGACGATGTCGCCGTCCTTGAAATTGACCTTGATCAAGTAGCCCGAAACCCGCGCGCGGATTTCGACTCGGCTGACGGCGTCCGTCCGTCCGGTAAACTCCTCATGGTCCACCACCGTTCGCTGGATGGGCAGCGCCACGTCGACGGCTTGCACCAGCGGCGCCGCCGGCGGCGCCGCTCGTTGACAACTGCCCAGCAGCAAAACCCCGAACACCATCCACGCGCGACTTCGACAAGATCTCATCGGCTTGTCCTGACGGGCACGGTCTCATGGAATCAGCCGCCGCGGCCTCGGATCTGGGCTCCGAGACACTCCCTCCAGATACGTCGGCCATCTTGCCCGGTCGAAAAGAGCGGCCGGAAATTCAACGTCACAAGCGGACCTTGCCCGGCCGCTACCGAGCGGGCTTTGTGAATAACCGCTACAGGCGGAACTCCTCAGCAAGTGATTCCAGCGCTGCCGTGAAGGCGCCGTGGGCAGCGGCGTCGAAGAGGACGAAGCGAACCAGCTTCGGCCGGCCGTGCGTCTTGAGAAACTCGACGGCCGTGGAGAGGGCCATTCGGGCAGCCTGGTCCATCGGATAGCGGTAGGCCCCGGTGCTCAGGGCCGGCAGGGCGATGCTCTGGCAATCGTGTTCGACCGCCAATTCGAGACTACGGCGATAGGCGCCGGCGAGCTGCTCGGCCTCGCCGCGCTGCCCCCCGCTCCACACTGGGCCGACCGCGTGGATCACATACCTGGCGGGCAGGTTGCCGGCGGTGGAGATGACCGCCGAGCCCGTGGGACATCCTTGTGTGTAGCGGGCGTCGGTCTCCTGCATAATGGCCGGCCCCCCGCGGCGATGGATGGCGCCATCCACCCCGCCACCGCCCGCCAACCGGCTATTGGCGGCGTTGACGATGCTATCCACCTGCTGGAGCGTGATGTCGCCTTGGCACAGTTCGAGGGTGGCCTCTCCGACGCGAACTTCCATGATACATCCTCGCGGGGTGGGTAAGGGATCAGGGATCGGGGATACACCTACTCTATCGGAAGGGGTCGGTCTGTCAACGGCTACGTGCAAAAAACCCGCTTCGGCGGCTATTCACTCGAAGACGCCGGTGATACACTGCAATGGATGACGTAAGTTTCTCGCCTGAGAGCTTTGCCATGCCGCGGGACATCGTAGGTCGGCCGATGGAGATCTTGCTGGTCGAAGACGACCTGGAAGACGCTGGGCTGACGATCGAGGCCTTGCGGACCAGCGAAGTGCCCTGCCGCATCAGCCTGGTCCGCGACGGCGAGGAAGCCATGGAGTTTCTGCTCCGCCAGCAGAAATACCGCCGGGCGCCCCAGCCCGATCTCATCCTGCTCGATTTGAACCTGCCTAAGAAGGATGGCAGACAAGTCCTGGCCGAAGTGAAGGACCACGATGTGTTGCAGCGGATTCCGGTCGTGGTCCTGACCGCCTCCCAGACGCATCGGGAGATCTTGGAGGCCGAGAGCTTGCGGGTGGAAGACTACCTGATCAAGCCGGTCAATCTTGAGAACTTCATCGCGGTGGTCAAATCGCTCCGCAAGGACCTGCTGGCCGACGTGGTCCTGCCGCCGTAATCAGGAAACTTGCAGAACCTGGATGCCGAGGCAACGACAGCGGGTTTGCGACCGCGTAGCGGTCGCCTTCCAATAGAAGCCGCGGGTGGAACGCAGCGTAACCCGCGGTCTCGGATTCATGTACCTTGCATGTGCCACGTAGTGGCACGCCTTTGGGTGCAGGTATGCGGCATGGCGAACATCGCGGCAATGTGTCGCCGCTAACGCGGCTAAAACCGCGTAGGCGTATCATAACCGGGGGTTGCGCTGCGATCCATTCCCCGGCTACTCGTATCGTGCCACTAACGTGGCAGACTTCGCGGCGCCAATGCAGAGCGCAAGGAGTACAGCATCTGGACGCGGTCGGTTTCTAACGCGAGGAAATCTTACCGCACACCCGCCGCCACCATCTCCCCAATCGGGGGTATGCCGCCGGCAAAAGCCCTGGACGAATTGGCCGCCAAGGGCCAAAATGCCGACAAGGTGATGAGGCCGGCGAAACTTCCGAAAGGATCGTCATGGGATTGCTGACCGGGTTTGAGAACATCGTGCGGCGCGACGAGCCGCTGGCCATGCACGTCTGGTTCCAGTTGGGTGGGCTGGCCGAGTATTTCGCTGAGCCGGAGAGCGTCGATCAGCTTGTGGGCCTGGTGCGCCGCTGCCATGAGGAAGAAGTCGAAATGCGGCTGTTGGGTCAGGGTTCGAATATCCTGGTCCGCGACGAAGGGGTGCCGGGCATGGTTTTTCACCTGGCGGCGCCGGCCTTCTGCGGCATCCGCATCGAGGGCCATTCGATCGCGGCCGGCGGCGGGGCCGTGTTGGGCCGCACCGTGACCAGCGCCGTACACCGCGGCCTGGCCGGCTTGGAAGGCCTGATCGGCATTCCCGGCACCATCGGCGGCGCCCTGCACGGCAACGCCGGTACCCACGGCGGCAATATCGGCCAGTGGACGATCCGGGCGACGGTCGTGACCGTCACCGGCGAAGTCTGCCAGCGGGCCGGCGACGAGTTGGCCTTCGGCTACCGGCAGAGCAGCCTGGACGACCTGGTGATCCTGGAGGCCGGCTGCGACCTGGAGGAAGACGATCCCAAAGAGCTTGCCCGGCGAATGCAAAAGCAGTGGATCCTCAAGAAGGCCTCACAGCCCATGGGGCATCAGGCGGCCGGCTGCGTGTTCAAGAACCCCCGCGGCGTCGGGGCCGGCGAGTTGATCGATCGGGCCGGCCTGAAGGGGACGCGGATCGGCGGGGCGGTGGTCAGTGATCGGCACGCCAACTTCATCATTGCCGAGCCGGAATGCACCAGCCAGGACGTTTTGCGGCTGATCGAGCTGGTTCGCAGCCAGGTCCACGACCGCATGGGCGTCGATCTGGAACTGGAGTTGGAGGTGTGGTAGCCCAACTTCCATGACCGCCGCCAAGCGACACAACTCGTCGAATGCCTGGTCGCAATGGCTGCCAAGGGGGCTGCCGTGGCTATTGGGACCGGGCCGGCCGGTGCTGATCGTCTTGGTCCTCTTCGCACTGTTCGGCGGCGGGTGGTACTGGACCTGGCTGCGGGTAGATCGG
>JAJYGU010000506.1 GCA_021784975.1 Planctomycetota bacterium | reverse complement strand
GCCCACGCAGACCGGCCGTCCCAGCAGTTGGGAAAAATAATGGAAGTGGAAGTCCTTGGCGGGAGCGGCCGGCTCGCCGGGTTTGGGCGTACCGTTGTGCGTGGCGGGCATGGCAATCGTACCTAGGTGGGGAACAAGGCCGAGACTCCGAAGATCGTGGAGACCGCAATCACAAATATCACAATCGTCCAATTCACAAAGTTCTGCCAGGGGGTGTTGACGTGCTCGCCCATCAACGGCTTGTCGTTCAACAGCAAAATCAGAAACACCAGCGCCGCCGGCAGCAAGGTGACGGCCACCACCTGGACGAAGACCGTGATCGCGTTCTGCAACTGGATGCTGGCCACTAGCGAGACCACCCCCGCCGAGAGCAGCATCACCAGGTACACGGCGTAGAACCAGGGTGCCTCCCGGACGCTCTTGTTCAACGAGTGGGCCCAGCCGAACACCTCGCCCACCGCCCAACTGGTGGAAAGCGAGATGCACAGGGCGCCCAACAAGCCGGCGTCGAACAGCCCGATGGCGAACAACACCTTGGCCCAGTCGCCCCAATGGTGGCTGGGCAGGACGTCGGGCATCTTGGCCGCGGTTTCGGCGGCCGACTCGACGATCATCTGCCCAGCAGGATGGTAATAAAACACGCCAGCGGTGGCGATGACAATAAAGGCGGCCACCACACAGGTCAACAGCGAGCCAAAGAAGGTGTCGACTTTGCCGAAACGGATGTCGTGGATGTCCATCCCCTTGTCGACTACCGCGCTTTGCTGGAAGAAGATCTGCCAGGGAGTCACGGTGGTGCCGATATTGGCCATCACCAGGGTGAGCAGGACCGAACGGCTCAGCCCCTGGGGCATCTGCGGGGCAAAGAACCCCCGGCCCACCGCGCCCCAGCCGTCGTGGACGTTGCCGGTCTGCATGGCCCAGAGGGCCGCCGGAATATACACCAGATTGAACAGGCAGAAGAACAACGTGATCTTCTCGAAGGTCCAATACTGCCCCGACATGACGATGCCGAACATCAGCGCGGTAACCCCCAGCAGCGTCACCCATGCCGGAACGCCAAACAACTGCATCGCCTGGGTCATGCCGATGTATTCGGTCACCAGGGTCAGCCAGTTGATTAGCGCCAGGTCGAAAATTGAGAACCAGCCCCAGAAGGGGCCGAAGCCGTCGAAAATCGCCTCTGCATGGCCGCGCTTGGTGACGGCCCCGAGCCGCACCGTCATCTCCTGCACGTAGTAGGCCATGGGCAGCAGGAGAATGAAGGCCCACAGCAGGCTGAAACCGGTCTTGGCCCCGGTCTGCGCATAGGTGGAGATGCCGCCGGCATCGTTGTCGGCCACCATGGTGATGATGCCCGGCCCGAGCACCGCCAGCAGAATCAGCCCGCGCCGCTTGAACCGGTTGAGCCAGTGGAAACTCTTGCTGATCCAGTACATAGTCTCAGTCCTTGTCGCGGCGGCACTTGGTGGGTTCCAAGGGGATGAGACCGGTCTGGCGCGCGGGGGGAACAGAAATACCCTGGAAGGCTCGGCTCCCAGGGCATCCGTGACAGGTTCCGAGCCCCACGTGAACCATCAAGGCGGGGCTGGTAAAACATCGTCACCTAAGGATAGTCGGATTCACGGAATCGTGCAAGCCGACCACCCCAAGGGAGGTGTGCCTTCGCCTTAGGCTACGTTGCTTACCGCCTCTTCCTCGTTGAAGGTGAGCACCATCGAGCCGCCGAGCTCGCCTTCCGCGGCGAGAACCGCGGATTAGCCGTCAGTTCGGGGCAACGGGCTCCAGGATCGTCATCGACTCGGCAAACCTGACTTGCGTGGCGTGCCGGCTTCCCGCGGTCACGACGGCCTCCAACGCTTCGAGCACTTTCGGATCGTGCCCCGGGGCGCTGTTGGAGCACAGCCGTTGGATGGCTTCGGCGGGCGTGAGCCCGTCTTGATCGCCGGCGATAATTTCACAATATGCCCGCACCGTGCGGATAATCTCGGCGCCCAGCGGAAGCGTGCAGGAGGCTCGCCCGGCTGGTGCCGGCGGGGAGATGGCCCGATTCTGGCTCAACAGCAAGGGGACGGCCCCGCGCAAGACGGACCCCAATGAGAGCATCAAGTCAATTCCTTGAAAGGTGTTGGGCTGAAAGGCCCGCATTTCCCCGCCGAGCGTGTCGATGGCGCGGCGCATGACGCGCGTGGTGATCTCAATGTTGCCCAGGTCGTACAGCAGCGTGGCCACGCAGACGTCGTCGACCTCGGTGGGTGAGAACTGCATGCGGACTGCCACCTTCCGCCCAAGGTCGGCGGCGCGGATCGACCGCGATTTGAGCTGCGGATTGGCCCCTTGCAGATACTGCGCGAGCACTTCAGCCACGCCGACATAGGCTTCGTGCAGTTCTTCCATTTTGTTCTTGCGGTCGTCGCTGAGCGTGCCGATCATCAGCGACGCCAGCCCCAGCGAGGCCGCCCACAGCGCGAGCGCCAGGATGGGGGCGGAAGTTGAGAGGACCGCGGAGAACTTCGCCACATCGAAGGCGACCACAACCGACGCCAACAGCGCGCAGAGCAGCGCGAGCACGCCGCCGCGATAGCACCCCATCGCGAATCCCGCCAAGGTGACGGGTAGGAAGTACAAGTTGAGGATCACCCCCTGATTTTCCCGCACTATTGCCAACAGGGCGGTAATCCCCAGACACGTCAGGATCAAGATCAATTCGACAAAAGTGTCTGTCCTGACCAGTCTGCGGAACATGGATCGTTTTCCTTTCGTAGGGGAATCGCGGCGAACGAAAGCGGCGGCTGGTCACTGTCCTCGTTGTCGGCGCCAAACATGAGCGCGATTTCGCGGAACCTCGGTTCGACTTTCAGAAAAATTTCCACCAGATCGGGGTCGAAGTGCGTGCCCGCCTCGCCGCTGATGATGGCGACGCATTGCGGGTGGGCCAAAGCTGCCCGATAAGCGCGCCTGCTCGACAAGGCGTCGTACACGTCGGCGATGGCTGTGATCCGCGCCGCCAGCGGGATTGCCCCACCCGCCAGGCCCGTCGGATACCCGCTGCCGTCCCACCGCTCGTGGTGCGAGAGGATGATTGCGCGGGCGATCTGCAGAAAGTCGGAGTCTCCCAACCGCCGCTCGATCTCCTGCAAACACCGAGCTCCGATGGCGACATGCTCCTCCATCTGGCTCCGCTCGGCCGGGGTGAGTGGTCCGGGTTTCAGCAAGATCGCGTCGGGGATGCCGACTTTCCCAATGTCGTGCAGGGGGACGCTCAGCCGCAGCAATTCCAAAAACTCCTCGGTGACTTCCTGGCGGTATTGGGGATGCGTGCTGGCCGCCATGGCCAGGCAAGCCGCGTAGGCGGCCACGCGGTCCAAGTGTTGCCCCGTCTCGTCGTCACGCGATTCCGCCAGCTTGGCCAGTCCGAAGATAATGGCGTCGCGCGTGCGTACCACCGTGTGTATGTGGCGGAGCGCCTGGCTGTCGGATTGCTCCTGCCGCTGGCCGAACTGTTCAAAGATCCGGGTCAGGAACATAAACGGGACAATGGTCAGCATGGCAACGGACAATAGGAGGGTGCATCCGGCGATATAGAGCAACGGAACGATAAGCCCGTGAGCAATTTGCGTGCCGGCGCGCTGCGCCAGCAACGAGAGGGCTGCTCCAAAGTAGACCCCCACTGCCCCCGTGGCGCACGCGCTCTGTGCGAGCACGAACCACACCAGATACCTCAACAATTGGCTTTGATACCGCATGCCGTCCCCTGATTTGCGCAGGCCAGACGGGCACCGGCTCGTCCTTCGGGTCTTCACACAAAACGCGGTTGCCGCCCATGCCTTTGCACTTATACATCGCGCGGTCGGCCCGCTCACACCTGACTCATTTCGGCATTTGCTCCGCCTTCACCGGCCCCACCTGGCCCCATAACTCCCCCCACCAACCCAGCCCCGTGGGGGGTTGGGGGGGCGATGGGGCGCAAATATGGTAGTTAGACAGGGAAAGCGTAAGTCAAATGCCGCTCTTCTCAAATGGACCTGTTTTTGTCCAACGTTGGCGTAGGAGGCGTAAACGTTGTTGATCCGGGCGCGACTTGTCGCGAAACGGGACAATCGCAGGGCGATTAGGGCCGACCGACGTAGACGCGTGTTTAGGACATCAACACATACTCGTTATGGGATGAGGCCGACGGTCGGCAGACCGAAACCTGAGGAGAGCGGTTCGTTCCTCACGGCCCGCATTGTAGCCCGAGGGGTAAGCGAGGACGGCCGCAAAACTCTGGCGCCGCGGCAGAATAAGCCGAAGGTGAATCGCTCGATCCGCCGGTTTTCAGGCTCACGGATGCGTGAGCCGGAAGGACCGGTGTACCCCATCCTTGCCGCGGATCGCGGCCAGCAGCCGGTCCGTGCGGCGGCATTTTGCCAAATAGCCCTTCACGACCCAAAAGGCAAAAATCACCCCGGGAATCCAGAAGCAGCAGGTCAGCACGGTGCAGAGGAGCACCTGCGGCGGTCTGCCGGGCTGCCGCGGGTCGCCGCAAATCCAAACCGCCAGCGGCGGCAAAAGAATCGCCAGGGGGTACTTCATGGTGTCGCGCCTTCTGCAATCATGCAACTCGTGCAAAGGTTTGCTAAGATCACGTGACCGCCGTCAAGCCGGCGAAGGGGGCAACGGAGGGGACTCCTTGCGACTGCGGGGCGCACAGAACGAGGGCCATTTGCGCCAATTAAGGGGCCGGGCTCGCAGGGCTTTTCGAGAACCGCAACCGCTCCGTTCTGCACCGCCTTGGCCGCCGCAGACACATCCAGATTCGCACTGGCCATCACGAAGGCCAGGACGCTCTGGCAGCGGATGAGTTGCTCCTGCAAATCGAGCCCCCTCATCCCTGCGGTACAGTCATGCTTGTCATTTTATCGGGGGGTGGGCGGCGGAACTGCAATTCAACCGGGCGACTCTTGCGCGGTTCCAATAACGCCTTGGTGGAGACGAAGCGGTGCGGCGGAGTTTGACGTCCGCTGCGGTGCGGTGTCCGCCCGCAACTGCCAGCGGTCCGCAGACCGGCCACTGTTCGGCCCGCTAAGAACCGAGAAACGGGCCCCGGCTCACACGCCGGGAGCGAGCTTGTCCTCCTGACGGGCACCGACCGGGTACCCGCGTGCCCGTGGCGTTGGTCGGCGAAGGATCTACCTCGCCCTCTTAGCACGCCAGATTCTTCGCAACGCTCAGAATGACAGTTGCCCCGTGAACGCTTGCCGGCGACTGGGTCCGCGTTCAGAAGCGTGTCACCGCCCAGTGGCTCGTCGTCGCCTGTCTTGACCCCCCGCCGCGGGCTCTCTAAGATAAAAAAGATAGATTTCCCCATGAGAGGTAGGCTTCGGTGGCGACGGTCTACGACAAGTTCGGGATGAAAAGCGACGGCGAGCTGACTGGCGAGAAACGCGCGGGGTCCCTTGAGGGCGAGGACACGGCCCAGGAGGCGGACGATCGGGCGACGCCGCTGCCGCCGGGCGTCGATCAGCCGCGGATCCAGCGGGCGGTCCGCGAGATCCTATTGGCGGTGGGCGAGAACCCCGATCGCGAAGGTCTGCGGGAGACGCCCGCCCGCGTGGCCCGCATGTATGCCGAATTATTCTGCGGCCTGCACGTCGATCCGCGCCGGCATTTGCGGAAGTTCTTCACCGAGACCTGCGACGAGGTGGTGCTGGTCCGCGACATCAGTTTCAACAGCATGTGCGAGCACCACATGCTGCCGTTCATGGGCACGGCCCACGTGGCGTACCTGCCCGGCGATCGGGTCATCGGCTTGAGCAAGCTGGCGCGGGTGGTGGAGGAGGTGGCCCGCCGCCCACAGGTCCAGGAGCGGATGACCGAGCAGATCGCCGACCTGTTGGTCGACGAGTTGCGGGCCAAGGGGGTGGCCGTGGTGATCGAGGCCATCCATACCTGCATGACCATACGCGGGGTCCGCAAGCCCGGCGCGGTGTGCGTCACCTCGGCCATGCGGGGCTGCTTCCGCAGCAAGCCGTCCACCCGGGCCGAGCTGATGACGTTGATCTACGGAGATCATCGCTGACGAGGCCTATGAGCGGACTCGATCAACAGCGCGAACACATCCAGGACGATCTGCGCGGATTGGTCTCTGGTGAGGTTCGCTGCGACGACGCCTTTCGGCAACTCTACGCCAGCGACGCCAGCATCCACGAGATTCGGCCGCTGGGGGTGGTCCGGCCGCGGAGCACCGACGACGTGGTGGCCTGCGTGCGGTACGCGCGGGAAAAGCGCCTGTCGCTCTGCGCCCGCGGGGCCGGCACCAGCGTGGCCGGCGAGTCGCTCGGCGCCGGGCTGGTGGTGGATTTTTCGGCCCATCAGCGGCGGCTGATTCGCGTCGAGCCGGACTGGGTCCGCCTCCAGCCGGGATTGGTTCATGCCCGGCTCAACGCCCAACTTCGCGGCACGGGGCGATGCTTCGGCCCCGACCCAGCCGGCAGCCCGGTTACCACCCTGGGCAGCGTGATCGCCTTGGATGCCGCCGGCAGCCGCTGGTTGAAGTATGGCTCGGCCCGCCGCTGCGTCCGCAGTCTGCTGGTGGTGATGGCCGACGGTCAGACGCTGGAATTGGGCCGCGAACCGCTGGCAGAGGGACTGAGCACGAGCTCAATTCCCCGCAAACGCGAATTAGTCAATCAGCTTGCCGCCTTGCTCGGGTTGCACGCCGATCGCATTCGTCAGTGCCAGCCGAAATGTCCGGTAAACCACCTGGGCTACCAGTTGAGCGACCTGCTCGGCAAGGATTATCTCGACGTCGGCCGGTTGCTGGCGGGCTCGGAGGGCACGCTGGGGCTGATCGCCGAGGCCTCGCTCGAGACCGATCCGCTGCCGCGCAGCCGCGGCGTGGCCTTGCTGCTGTTCGAGAGCCTGGACAAGGCCGCCCGCACCGTGTTGGAGATTCTGCCCACCCGTCCCAGCGCCTGCGACCTGATGGACCGGCGGCACTTGACGCTGGCCCGCGAGGCCGACGCCCGCTTCGAGGCCCTGGTGCCGGCGGAGACCGAGGCCGCCCTGCTGGTCGAGCAGGAAGGAGACGATCCCTTGGAAGTCCACGATCGGCTGCGCCAGTTGGTCGACGATCTGTGGCACCAGCGGCGGCTGGTGTTCGGCGCGCGGCAGGCCTTCGAGGCCGACGAGGTCGGCTTGATCTGGCATTTGGTCGATCGCGTGCGGCCGACTCTCTACCAGTTGAAAGGGCCGAGCCGGCCGGTGCCGGTGGTGGAAGATATGGCCGTGCCGCCCGAAAGCCTGCCCGACTTTCTGGTGCGGATGCAGAACGTGCTCAAGCGCCACCAGGTGACGGCTTCCGTCTTCGGCCACGCCGGCCAGGGGCAGTTGCACGTCGAGCCGTTTCTCGATCTGTCGAACCCGGAAGACGTCGGCCGCCTGCGGCCTTTGGCCGACGAGCTCTACCAACAAGTGCTGGCGGTGGAAGGAACCATCAGCGGCGAGCATGGCTGCGGGCTGAGCCGCACTGGGTTCGTC
>JAJYGU010000078.1 GCA_021784975.1 Planctomycetota bacterium | reverse complement strand
GCACCTCGTCTAACTCCTTCGGATCGAGGCTCACCGCCGTGCCAGCAGCGGCTGGCACCGGTTCGACCGCTGCCAGCGGTGGCGCCGCAACGGCACTTACGGCCGCCGCGCCCAAGGACGGGGGTGGCGATGGCGCCGTTGCCACCGCCGGGCCGCTTGGTTGTGATCTTACCAGGTAGTCGAGCACATGGCGCAAGGTGGGGAAATTATCAAGCGACAGGTCTTCCGAGGGGCGAACATCGAAATACTCGCCCAACTCGCCGAACAGTTGCGCCTTCTTGATGCTGTCGATGCCCAGATCGGCCTCCAGATCGGCATCCAACTCGACGATCTCCGGCGGGTACCCGGTATGTTCCACTACGAAGTCCACCAGGAACTTCTCCAACTCCTTGGGATCCAATGCGTTCAAAGCGGTGGTCTGCGGAGCGGCAACAGCCGAGGCAACCGGTGTACCAGCCGAAGGAGCAGCCATCGCGAGCGCGGCAGTTGGGGGCACCGCCGGGGCTGGGGCGATCGGACGGGGAGCCGAAGGTGGAACCGTTGGGGCAGCCGCCATGGGTGGGGCCGCCGGGGAAGCGGCATTCGCTGGCTTGGCTGGCACGGCAGGCGGCAGGCGTCGTACCGGTGCCAAGGCGGCTGGACGTTCGGACGCAGCGGTGGGTGTATGGGCTTGATCGCCGTTGGGCTGTGTCTGGGCCGGCACTGATTGTGCCGGGCGAGCCACCTCACCCTTTTCGCGCAGCTTGCGACGCCGCCGCTCGGTTGCATCGAAGTGCGGAATCCCACCGGCGGCGTTGCTCGCCGCTGGCGCGGATTGCCCGGACTGTTGGACTTTGCGGATTGGATCGTCAGTAGGGGAGTTCATCTTAACGCCTCGTTCAACACAGACATGATAAGTCACTTCACCGGTGCCGCCACAATGAATGCCGGCAATTACGCGGCCTTCCCTGTTGCCGGCCAGGGGCGACGGCCGCGATGGGGCCGCCAGTACCGCCGAGTGGCGCGTCAGGTACGGCGCCGGATGTTCCAGCCGGCTTTCAGCGGGCACAGTTAACGTATCTAACTCCATGGTGGCTTTCAACAGCGACGCCATGCCCGAAGCGCCGCCGGCATCGCCAATCTGACCAACTACGTTGCTCAAGACGATCGGCGGAGCAGCCGCCCGCTCGGCATACGCGTCGGCAATTCCGTGCAACTGCACCGCGTCCTCTTCGGCCTTGCCAACAATCGAAGTCTCGATTACGGCAACGTCGGCGGGGGTTAGCCGGGAGTCCTTCAGTGCCCGGCGGATTGCCAATCGCGCCGCTTCCGACGGGCATGGGTCATGGGCGGCTCCGATGCCGCGGATGATGCCCAAGACGGGATCGTGGTCGCGACGGGCGTCGGCCAGTCGCTTTAGCAGCAGAGCCCCACAGCCCTCGGCCGGCAAGGCGCCATCGGCGCGAACGTCGAAGGGCGATCGGGTTTCTCCAACCGCCAGCCGCCCGTTGAGCGACCAATCCTCGTAGAGGACCGGCGTCATGTCGTACTGCCCGCCGACGCAGACCATCATTTCGCAATCGCCGTGGCGAAGCTGATCGAGGCAGCAATTCAGGGCCGCCAGCGAAGAGGCTTGCCCGGCATCCACGGCCACCGCGCCCCCCATGAGATTGAACGACTTGGTGATCCGCGATGCCAGGGCGCTGGCCGTAAAGCTACCTGTCTCGTCCAATAGGGCCGGCATGTGGGCCAAGAGCACATCGCCATAGGATTGAGCGAGCTGAGAAATAAGCGAGTCCGGCACGCCTTTCGTACGCAACAGGTCAGCCAGACGCTGCTGAAACTCGGGAAGTCTCAAGTCGATCACCAGTTGCGCGGCGTAGTCGCCGCCGAAAATCGTGCCCACCACCACCCCTACTTGCTCATGGTCAAAGGGCCGGTCGTGGTATTTGGCGCGCTGGATCGCTTGATCGACCGCGTCGAGGATCATGAACTGCAACGGGGTGGCCTGAGCCACCTGTTTCGGCGGAATCTTGTGCTTCCGCCAGTCGTACTGGAAGCCAGTGACATATCCACCGCGGCTGGTGGGCGTCAGCCAAGGCCCAGCCGCATCCGCACGACAAAAGGCCCGCGCGTCCCAACGGTCGGCGGGCACCTCGATCTTGGGATCGCGCCCGTCGGTGAGCAGCTCCCAAAAGGCCTCCAGCGTCAAGGCTCCCGGCATGACCGCGCCCATGCCAATGATGGCGACGGCGCGTTCGTCTTCGTGGTCTTGGGAAGAATCGGTGGCACGCGACTCCGTTGCCGGCGTGGCAGGGGCTGAGGACACGATCTTCGACGTGGGCGGCCGGAACTCGTCCACCACCACGTGGACGTTCAGTCCGCCGATGCCAAAGGCATCCACCCCCGCCCGTCGCGGGGCAGCGCCGTTCGATCGCGGCCACGGGATAGGCTGGCGAGGAGGATAAAGGGGGACAAGGTCCCAATCCACTTCCGAACAGAGCGGCCGCTGGTCGATGGCCGGCGGGATCAATTCATGCTGCAAGGCGAGCACCGTCTTGACGACCCCCACTAAGCCAGCCGATTCGAGCGTGTGGCCAACATTGAGCTTTGCGCTGCCGATGGGAATCTTTTGGCCCGCGGCCAGTTGCCCTTGCAGGACGCTGGTGAGCGCGTTGATTTCGGTGACGTCGCCGAGTGAAGTCGAAGTGCCGTGGGCCTCGATATATTGGAGCTGGGCCATGGAGACTTCGGGGCTGTAGGCCCTTTGGATCGCCTTGATTTGGCCCTCCTGGCGTGGGGCCCACAGGCTCTTGCCGTGGCCATCGGACGATACACCGATCCCCGGCAGCACGGCCAGGATGCGGTCCTTGTCGGCGATAGCCCGGCCGAGCCGCTTCAGCAGCAGCGCCACGTACCCCTCGCCGACTATCATCCCGTCAGCCTCGTTGGAGAACGGATGCGATCCCTTAGTGGTGACGGAACGCGATTGGGAGAAGAGGACCAAGGTGTCGGAATGGAAAAACGAGGCGCCGCCAACAATTGCCATGTCGATGCTGCCGCTTTGCAATGCCCGGACGCCTTGGGCCAACGCGCGGGAGGACGACGCGCAGGCGGCATTGAACGACATATAGGGTCCGTTCAGGGCGAACGTCTTGGCAATGAGCGCCGCCGCCATGCTGGCCCCGATGATCGGCCAACCATCGGCGCCGCGCCTCGGCCTTTCGGCACGGACCGTGTCGATCATCTCTTGAATCACTTGCTCGCCGAGGCCGCCGGCCAACTGGTCGAAGCCGGCCGCTTCGCGGAGGTACGTGGCGGTTTGGGCGATATAAGTCGCGTAGGTCAGCTCGGCGGCCATTTCGCTGGCCGCCGCGTGGCCCACGTACACGCCGGTGTTCTCATACGGCAGCGCGGCCGGATCGAGACCCGCATGGCGACAGGCGGCGGCAGCCACCTCGCACAGCGTAACGTGGGCCAGGTCGTAGGACGCCAGGGCTGCGTCGGAGATCGGGCAGACGCTGCGGTCAATGGGGCGGTAGTCGACCAGTGCGGCCAGGTCCGTGTACGACTTGCCCACCGTCCCCTGCACCGGGTGATAGTACAGCCTGCGGTTGAAACGAGTCTCCGGAACCGGCCCCCAGGCCGTTCGCCCCTCGCGGAGTAGGGCCCAGAACTGGTCGAGGTTATCGGCCCCTGGCAGGCGGCAGGCCATGCCGATCACCGCCACGCCGGAATCTAGGTAACTGTTCGTCCCGATCATTGATGTGTCTTACTGGCCGTGATTGTCTGTAGCGCGCACAAGAGTTGCTCCTGGGACGCGTGGTTGCCTTCAGTCACGAGGCCACCGTGCTGGAGGGCCTGGTCCGCGGTAATTTCTCCCGAGACCAACCGCTGAAAAGTCTTCGAGTTCAAGTATAGAAGCGGGCCGCCTTCGGCGATGCCCATTTCGGCCGCGGCGGGGGTACCGTTGCGACCCGCCGCAAGGGTCCATTCACCTCCGCCGGCGCCATTGACCTGGACGCCAATCCGCAGTTCGCCGGCGGGTGGCTGGATTGGGCTGAGCTCGACCGGCAAAATGCCCTTCAAGTGGTCGAGCACATCGAACTCCGGCGGTACCGAGGGGCGGCGAGGCCAGCCAAAATTCGCCCCAATGGCGTATTGGGACGTCCTCAGCAACATCTCAAAGTCGACGCTCGGGCAGGGAAGGTTCGGGGCTGCCTCCGCCAGGTTAGTACGGTCGAACCCAGGATCGTCGCGCCAGTAGGCGCGGTACACCTCCATCTGTGCAGCAAAGGTGGCTTGCAGTTCCGCCAATTCGGGAACCGGGGAGTTCTTTGCCGGCGCCCGGCGGGCATATTCATTCATTGCTCGTTCGCCAACCGCGCAGATGGTGGAGACAGGCACCGGCCGGTCCGATGTCAGGTGGTAGGTGCGGCCGTGGCAGTCGGGCCTGCCATAGAGATGGGTAATCAGCTTGGATACCCAATCTACCGGAACGAGGTTCTTGCACTCCTTCCCGCTCAACCCAAGGGCATCCATCAACGGCTCGCCGTAGATCTCGGACAAATGGGTGCGGTCGATGATTGCCTGGCCGATCTTCAGCGGCGTGTAGAAACCGTGGAAGGTTGTGGTGTAGCCGGTGGTAGAATCGCCAATGATAATCGCTGGCCGATAGATGGTGGGCGGATCGAGGAAATCGGCTTCCCGCACCATTTTCTCCGCCTGGACCTTGCTCTTCTCATAGTCGTTGCCCAAGGTCTGGCCGACGTCGAGTTCGCTTTCCAAGACCCGACCGGTCCGCAGCCCGCATACGTAGGCCGTCGACACATGGTGGAACTGGCGAATGCCCGTCTTGCGGCACAGCTCCAGAACATTGCGCGTCCCTTCGACGTTAGAGCGATACGGCTCGCCGGTCCGCGGGTTGGCCTCAAAAGAAAGGCTGGCGGCGTTGTGAATCACCGAAACGCAGTTCCGGGCAATCCAATTAAGGGCGGCGGAGTCAAGCCCCAGGTCGCCTTCGCACAGGTCAGCTTCCAGGACCGGCGGACGGGGCAACGCGTGTCCGAGTTCCTGTTCCCAGCGCGCCAAGATGCTTTCGATTCGCTGCCGCGCCGGCTCGGCAATGCTCGACCGCACCAGCACCGCCACCCGGCGACCTGCGCAAAGGCTGTCGCGAAGCAAATAGCTGCCCAACAGACCGGTACTGCCCGTCAACAGGTGGTACGACATGGCGATAGCTCGTGGCCGACGCGAATCGGTGATCGGGCCCCGTCCGGTGAAGGCCCTGACGACGCGCCGACCGCCCTGTCGGCGAACTCACCCCTGTGGCGCAGAAGCCAATCGCCGCTGAAAAACGACACCCCCAACCCCTCCTTTCGAGGAGCAACGATTGCCGTTTCGCGACCATGGCCGCTCGATACTTACAGTAGCTACTGGAAACGAGAATGTCAATGCCCCCATTTTGTGTCGTCTACGCGGTTTGCCTGATCGTGCGTTCTACTTTCTCGACGTACCGGGTCAACAACTCGCCCGTCGCACCAGGCGGCAGGTATCGTCGATCGGTATGGACGACAAGGTTCAAGCAATTGGCATACGTAAGCGCGAGCATCGCGGCCCGTGTCATCGGTCGCACCGGCGGAACAATCCAACAGCCATCCAGGCGAATGTTTCCGGCCACGACGCGACCTTGATCCTTGGGAAACGCCGTCCCTAGATGGCGGCCGAAGTCACCCAGATTGCTGAGCACGGTGGTGGCAAAGCAGCGTTTTCCCCGGGCTAGGCGCCGGCACAGGCCAGGCACCATCTGCACGACGCTCAACCCCGCAATGAAATAGAGCCCTAGCGACCACTCTTTGATGGCCTTGGTTTCCAAACGAATGCCTTCGAGCAAGACCTTCGGATCCTTCAAATCGCGGGCTCGCCGGGTGAGGAACGCGTAACTCATCTTGTTGGCTGCCGGCATAGTGTCATCCGACCGCGCGCGAAGATTCTGGGGCATGTTGATCTGCACCCAAGACTGAGAACCGCCGGGCTGGAATCGCTCATTCCACTCCCGAATGGTCAGGAACAGATCGCGGAGCAAGAGATCGTTGACCGTGGCCGTCGACCGAGAAGCGATTTGCCGCAAGAGCGATGTTTGATGCTCGTCAAAGCGATGCGATGCAACCTCAGCATCTCCGAAGTCCTCCGTGGCCTGGCGTTCCAGGGGTCCGGGGATGGCCAGAGGGACGGGGCGCCGAACGATCCACTTTCCCGCCTCACACAGCGTCGACCAAATTACCCGCGCCGGACCTACTGGCTCGGGATACTCCACGTTGAACTTCCCCCGCGTTCGCAAGTGTTCGGGTTCTACCGGGACTGAGGTCGGTCGCGGTCCAGCCGCCGCGGTACGGATCGCGTATGCGGCCAGGAGGTCGCCGATGAACCTGATTGCGCCAACGCCGTCGCAGCACGCGTGGTGAAACTGCACCACCAGGGTTGCCGTTGCATCGTGGGCCCGCACCCAAAGGCGAATCCCCGCCTCCCGCGTGAGATCAATGGCCCTGCCGTTAGGAAATCGTAAGGGCACACCCTCGAGGTCCCAATCCAGCGGAGGCCGCAAGCCCGGCGATTGAACAAAGCACAGCCCACAATGCTTTGAATACTCGATGCGAGCACACAACAGCGGATGCCGGCCAAGCGTCTCATCAATGGCCGCTTCTAACGCGGGTCGACAAATCTCGCCGGAAAATCGCAACTCCATCGGATACGTCATCGGGTAGTCTGCCCGGTCGTCGTCCAACATGTACCGCTCGAAGGCCGTCAGCGGAAGGGGCAGCACGGGAGCAGGCATGAAGTAAACCGGCGTTGGCGAGGCTCGCTGAATAGGGCGACCATCACGTATGTTAACCCGACTCGCTCGGTCTGGCAACATAGGAAAGACGCGCAAAATAACACCAACAGTCTGGAAAGACGCAGATCGGCGGACCACACAACCATTCCGCCATAGGGAGGGGGTTGAACGATCTTCTCGTGTAAGTAAAATGGGTAGATTACGGAAGAAAGCAGGTCTTTGCGGGAGAGCGGCGTGGGCGAGCTTAATGGGCCTCCACTGGCGGTGGTTGGAATGGCGTGCCGGCTGCCGGGCGCCGACAACCTCGACCAGTATTGGCAACTCCTTGTCGATGGCCGTTGCGCGATCCTCGACGCGCCGCCGGAACGCCTCGACCGCCGGCTTTATTACGATCCTCGACGCGGTGTTCGCTGCAAGACCTATCTCAGCAAAGCAGGAATAATTCAGTATCACCCCTTTGATGCGGCGAGGTGCCCGGTCCCGCGGCAAATCCTGGCCTCCGCGGAAGTCGGACACCTAACAATCTGCCAGGTGGCAGCCGAGGCCTGCCGCTATGGGGGAATGAATCCCTTCGACCTGCCGCTGCGCAACGTCGGCGTCTACGTCGGCCACAACCTCGGCGGCCCGGTGGCCGGCGAGCTGATCTACGGCACCATGGTCGAGGAGACGGCTCAGTATCTCGGTGAAATCGAAGGGTTCCGCCGGGTCTGCGGCCAGCAGACGGACGCCGT
>JAJYGU010000121.1 GCA_021784975.1 Planctomycetota bacterium | reverse complement strand
CCAGGTTCGGCTGGTGGGCCGCGCCGATCCAAACGGCGGCAGGGCCGACGTGTATCTCGACGGCGTCAAGCAGCTTTGCGGGATCGACTGCTGGTGCCCGCAACCGCGTGATCGACAGGTGATCTGCTACAAGAACGGCCTTTCCCAAGGAAGACACAGCTTGAAGATCGTGGCCTCGGGCCGCAAGAACCCGCGCGCCGGCGGCAAGCGGGTATATGTCCAGGGCGTGCAATGGTCGGCCGCCCAGGGCCAAGCCGGCGCGGGCCAAGGCGGCGGCCCATCGGGGCCGCAGCGGGTGATTTTCGGCTACACCAGCCGCGATGATTACGTCGATTCTCAAGGCCATTGCTGGCGCCCCGCCACCGAGTTCGTGCTGCGGCTAAGGGCGGGCGCCGATCTCGTGCCGATTGCCTTCTATACCGCGCGGAGGCTCAAGAAGGTGACCAACACCGCCGATCCCGAACTCTACCGCTACGGGGTCCACGGCGCCGACTTCACCGCCTACTTCACGGTTGATCCAAAGGCCTCCTACTATGCACGGATTAAACTCTGCCAGTCGGATCGGCCTTCATCGCCCGGCCAATTCGCCACTACGATCGACGTTCAAGGCAAGCGGGTGGCCGCCGACGTCGACATTGCCGCGACTGCCGGCGGATTGGCAAGAGCGGTGGACCTGGTCTTCAACGACCTTCGGCCCGAGCACGGCGTGATTGCCTTGCGTTTCTCCAACCCTCGTGCGAAGGGCCAGGCGATGGTCCAGGCCATTGGGATCGGGCCTGGAACAGAGAGCGGCGGGGCCGCGCCGGTGTCGGTCCAATCATCCTCCGGCGACGCCGGCATGAAACCTTGACGGGGATCCAATCGATGCAGTCGATCTGGCTCGACCATCGCTCGGTAGCCGCACGATGCGCGCGCCACGAAGCATTTTGGAACCGGGAGTTGGACCGTGGGCCGCTCTTGTGGATCACCGTGCCCGCCGCGAAGCCCGGCGCTCCGCCAAGAGAACCTGTGGCCGAGGACGCCCTGTGGACCGACGTGGAATACGTATTGGCCCAAGGAGAGTACGACCTGGGCCACACCTACTACGCGGGCGATGCCCTGCCGGTGTTCCATCCTTGGCTGGGGCCCGATCAATTTGCCGCCTGGCTCGGCGCCGACATGCAGTTGAAACCGCGGGACAACACCTCTTGGGTACGTCCTTTCGTTAAAAACGCCGGCGCCTACCCGCCGTTCCGCCTCGACCCTTCCAACTCCTGGTGGCGTCTCTATCTCGATCTTGTCCGCGGCGCCGTGGAGCGAGGAAGAGACAAGTGGATTACCGCCTATCCCGATCTTCATACCGGCATCGACGCTTTGGCCGCCCTACGCGGCCCCGAGCAACTGATGTTCGACATGCTCGAATCGCCGGAAGCGATCCATCAGGCCATGGCCCAGTTGACGCAGCTTTGGATCGAGATCGTCGATCTCGTTTCGGACCTCGTGCTGCCAACCGGCCAGGGAACGTCCAACTGGACGACGGGCTACAGCTCGCAACGGTTCCTCTGTATCGGGCAGAACGATTTCAGTTGCCTCATCAGTCCGCAGATGTTCGCCGACTTCTGCCTCGACGATACGATCCAATGCACGAACCACGCGGATCGAACGATCTACCATCTCGACGGACCGGGGGCCTTGAAGCATCTTGCCCGCATTTTGGAGATCGAACGCCTCCATTGTATTCAATGGATCCAGGGCGCGGGCAAGCCGCTGCCGTCGCAATGGCTCGGACTGCTCGAGCGTATTCAAACCGCCGGCAAGTCGGTCCAGTTGTTTTACGCCGGCGCGCACGGCGGCGATGCCGATTTCCAACAAGAACTCGACATTCTCTGCAAAGCCCTGGATCCAAGGCGGTTATTTATGGTCATCGAGGCCCACTCGGTAGCAGAAGCCGATCTCTTGGTTCGCTCAGCGGAACGGAAGATTTATCAATAACTATCGCGGGGATTGCCAGCATGTCCACCAACCGTGTCTCCGCCCGATCCTGGGGCACAATCGACCTGAACACCTGCCCGAACATTCGGGTAACGCCGCCCGGACCGCAGTCGCGCCAGTGGCACCAAAGATGCGCCCATTATTTCAAGGGCCTCAGCAGTCAGGTGAAGCTGTTTCCGGTGGCGTTTGAACGCGGCGAAGGCTGCATGCTCGTCGATGTGGACGGCAACCGCTACATCGACTTTTCATCGGGCATCTATGTGACCACCCTCGGCCACTGCCATCCGAAGATCAGCGAAGCGGTGGCCCGGCACGCCCGCCAATTGATGAACGCCCACGATTTCACGACCCCGGTCAAGACCATGCTGATGGAGAAGCTGGCCGCCGTCATGCCGGGCGACTTCGGCGGGTTTCAGCTTTACGATTCGGGCACGGCGGCCGTCGAGGCGGGCCTGCGGGTCTTGCGGGCCGCGACCGGGCACAACGAGATGCTCAGTTGCTTCCACGACTTCCACGGCAAGACCTATGGCGCCGTCTCGCTGGCCCAAATTCGCTCGCCCGTGTACGGGCGGGTGCGGATGCCCGGCGCCCACATGGTTCCTCGTCCCGATGCCTATCGCCCCCTGTGGACCAAGTCGGACGGTACCATCGACACGGACCGCTATATCGAGTTCTACGACCAGTACCTCGAAAAAGGGACGGTGGGCGACGTGGCCGGCTTCGTGCTGGAGCCCATCCAAGGCTGGGGCGGCTCGGTGATGCCGCCCGATGACTTCTTCCCAAAGCTCCGCCAGTATTGCGACCAGAGACACATACTGCTGATGGCCGACGAGGTGTTGACGGGTTGGGGCCGCACGGGCAAATGGTTGTGCATGGAACATTGGAATGTGGTGCCCGACGTGGTCTCGATCGGCAAGGGTTTCGGAAACGGTTTTCCGGTCACCTGCGTGGCCGTCCGAGAACCGTACAAGGAAAGCTTCGAAAAGATATCCGCTTCCAGCAGCTACGGCGGCAATCCCATGGCGTGCGCCGCCGCCCTGGCTTCGACCGAGGTCATCGAGGAGGAAAACCTCTTGGAACGCGCCTTGCACCTCGGCCAGATCGCGCAGAAACGCATGGAACGGATGAAGGCGGAACACCGCATCGTCGGCGACGTCCGCAGCAAGGGCTGTCTGATGGGGATCGAGCTCGTCAAGGATCGGGCCGCCAAAACGCCCTTCGATAAGGCAGGAGAACTGGTCTACCAGAAGGCGTTTCGCAAGGGCTTGGCTTGGATTCCTGCCGGCCACATTCTGCGCATGAGCCCGCCGATCGTCATGGATGACGACGCATTGTTGAAGGGCATGGACCTCATCGACGAAGCCATCGGCGAAACGGAAAAGGAGCTGGGATATTCGTGGTAGTCGAGAATGTTGGCTGCGTCGATCTGGTGCCGGGCGGTCCGCAAGAACTCGTTGTCCTGACAAGCATTTGTTCACTTAGCGGCCGTCCGTTAATAACTTCCACTTTCGCCAAGGGGACAGTCCCATTTTCGTCGGACGAAAATTGGGACAGTCCCCAACTTGTTTTTGGACGGCCGCTTATCGTACCGTAGTTTTCATGCGAATGTATCTGAACCACGAAGATCACAAGGATCACGAAGGTGAAAAGTATTACTTTCCAACGGCTCTTTCTGATCTTCGTGACCTTCGTGGTTGCCAGGTCTTTCGGACCTTGAGTTGTGGCCGAAGGCCGCGCCAAGTTCGATCCGTGTTTCCTTCGTGGCCAACTAGGCTTCGGATTGCATTGCGTTTGCTTTTGGGGGCGGCGCTGGCTTGGCTCCTGGCCGGGTGCGGTGGCAGGCAGCCTGGAGAAACTCATAAGCTCGCCGAAAGGCCTGCCAGCGCCGCTAAAGAGTTAGCGATTCGCACGGTCGACGCCGCCGGGCTGGCCAGCGAGGTCCGCGAGAGCCGCGGCCGGGTGGTGCTGGTCGATTTCTGGGCCACTTGGTGCCAGCCGTGCCTAAAGCTCTTTCCACACGCCGTCGACCTCGAGCGGCGCTTCGGCCCGAAAGGGCTGACGGTCATCACCGTCAGCCTCGACGAGCCGAACAACGCGGCGGCCGTCGAGCGATTTCTCCGCCGGCAGCTTGCCGGCAAGGGAGCCGAATCGCTGCGGACTTGTCTGGGCTCCTACGGCGTCGGCTCCGAGGCGTTCACCGCCTTCGACATCAGCGACGGCGCCCTGCCGCACGTGAAAATCTTTGGCCGCGACGGACGATTGTTGCGAAGCTTTGCGAGCGGCGGCGAGGCCATCGATCCGCGGAAGATCGAAGCCGCCGTGACACAGGCACTGAAGTGAAAGCCGAAAGCGGAGAGCGGAAAGCCGAAGATCCAAGATCGGCGCGTGTTCCGCTTTCGGCTTTCCACTTTTGGCTTTCCGCTTTCGGCTCTCGGCTTTCAGGGTGCCGCTCGGACCGGCCCCCCGGTCATCAGCTCCCCGTCGGCGCGGTTGCCCAACTGCTTGAGCACTCGCGGGCTGACGTCGTTGCCGACGTACCGCACCGCTCCGTCGCCAAACAGCAGGTGCGTGCCGGTTACATGGGCCGAGCCGAATCCGCCCACGTAGAGGTCCGATTTGGCCGCCGCCGGCCGGGGCGACGGGGGCAGCTTGCCCGCGCGGTCGAAGGTTGTCTGGTTCAGCGGCGTGCCGGTGTTCCGCAAGGTGGCCCGCGTGCCCGACACCCAGCCCAGATCGTCGCCGGTCACCCGTTTTTCGCCGACAAAGAGGGTGTAGGCCAGCCCGTCGCTAATGTCCTTCGGGGTGATCTTGCTGTTGAGGAAGAAGACCCCGTGGTTATCGGTGTTGATCGGGGCTTCCACGTCGTTCGAGCAGGCGGCGTAGCAACTGACTCCGAGCCCGTGCAGCATGGCGTCCGGCTCCGAGGGACAGATCAATCCGGCGATCTGCAACGCTCGCACCGGGGCGTTCTTCGGATCGTAGGCGCCGGCGCTGATATTAAAATGTTTGAAGGCGACATCCTCGTCGAGATAGGGGAGGATTTGCACCAGCCAGCTCACCTCCTTGCCCTGCGGCCGGTTATGGATCGGGCCCTCGGGATTGATGGTGCCGGACGGATACACGTTGTTGGCGTCCTCGTAGCCTTGCAAGGCGGCCCCGATCTTGGCCAGGTTCTGCGAGCAGGTGGTCCGCCGCGCCGACTCGCGGGCAGCCTGTACGGCGGGGATCAACAGGCTGATGAGGATGCCGATGATGGCAATCACCACCAGCAATTCCACCAGGGTAAAACCGTGAACTGGGACTTTGGAGTGCGGCAATTTGTTGCCGCTTTTCCGCCCGTCTTCGCAACTTGGACGCCCTGCGGGGTTCACCTGAAAATCGCCTTGCAGCCTTCCCCGCGGCGCAGAAAAGCGGTGATGAATCACCGCACCCCAAAGGTTCCCTAGCTCTGAAAAGCCGAATCGCATGGTATCTTCTCCTCACTTGGCTGGTTTGCTCGGTTTCGGTAGTTCGATCAGCACCAGCTTGCTTTGCCGGCAGCGGTGCAGGGGATCGTCGGGATAGTCGGCCTCGACGTGGACCCGGCGGACCGTCGGTTGATTGGAAGGGGTTTCCAGGCGGATGTTCACGGCTGCCGCTTCCGGGCCGCCGAGCTCCTGGGCGGGGACGACCCAGTGTTCGCCGGAGTAATGCCGATCGGCGGCCAACCGGGCAGCCGCCCGCTCGATGCCCGATTCAGCCAGCCAGCGGGCCTGCATTTGCCAGCCCACCGCGCGAAGCGACTGGCGCCCGGAAAAGGCCATGCCCGCCAGCGAGCCGAGGATCGCTGTGCCGATTACCAGGCAGACCATGATAATCACCAGGATCGCGCCGCGGTGGCGGAGAGCGGGCTGTGTGGCAGGATAGTGGTCGCCGATCTCGTTCCGATTTCCGCCCCAATGGGGCGGCGGTTCTCCCAGCCCAGGGCAACGCCCTGGGGACGGTGGCCTCCAAATACCAACACCATCGGCCCAACGGGCCAACCTTTCTTCTTGTTCCCACCCGACGGAACCGTTGGCCCGTTGGGCCGGCGCAACCTCGCGCCTCGCGTTGCCTGCCCCAGGGCGTTGCCCTGGGCTTAGAGAACGGCTGCCTCTTCGAGGCGAACCACGTTGAACCGCTGTGGGCATCACCGGACCGTCCTTCCCTCTTTATTTGGCCTTTTCAAAGCGTCGATCGCGGGCCAAGACCGCTTCGATCCGCAGCGACGAGCGGCGGGCAGCCACGGCCGGATCGGCGCTGGGCCCGATGACCAAGGCCAGCACCGTTGCCCCGCCTTCCTCCTTCCGCCCTCCATCCTCATCCTTAGCCACTGTGATCGATGCCCCGTACTTCTCCGGCAGGAAGAAGGAATCCCGCGAGCGGATCACATGATCGACCTCTTCGGTGCGGTCGACGATGCCCGGTCGCATCGTATAGGTCACGGCGTGGTTGGGGGCGAGTTCGAACCGCTGTCCCGTGGTAGGAACCTTCGCCGCCCGGCCTTGTTCGGCAATAGGTTTTACCGCGGCGGCCGTTCCTGTCGCGGCTTTGCCCGCGGTGCCTTTCCCTGGAACACCCTTGCGCGCGACGCCACTCTCCGTTCGGCCCTTTTCCTTCGATTCTCTTTCGGCCAGCTCCTTCACGCTCAGGCTCTGACTCTTGGCGGCGGCATGGACGTCGTCGCGAAACTGGTCCGCCAGGCGGCGGATGGTGGCGATGCGGTAGACGTGGTCGTCCATGGCCCGGCTGGCGTGCATCAGGCTGCCCAAGGTGGTCACCGCCAGGCCGGTTAGCGCGGTGCCGACGGTGATGACCACGATCATTTCCACCAGCGAGAATCCGCGGGGACTGTCCCGATTTTCGCGGCGGGCAAAGCGTGTTTCCCGCAAATCGCCATCTTCGCCGCGAAAATGGGACTGTCCCCCTTGGCCAAAGGGGACAGGCACATTTTTCGGCCTCTGCGCCGGTAGGGAAGGCATAGTCAAGCGGGCCGAAAAATGAGCCAGTCCCCGACGCCTCGGCAGCATTGCCTTCTTCATGGATACCTCCAGGCCACCAGCCGCACTGGCGGCGCCAATCGCCCGTGGCGGTCCTCCCAACGCAGCGAAACCGCCAGCCGCAACGCCTTGGGCGGCCCGGCGACGCGGCTGACTTCGATCGACGATTGCACGCCCGGCAGACGCTGCGCCTCCGGCGAAAGCGCCAGTTTGGGCGGCTTGTCGGGCTTGAGCTCGGCCAACGGCATGGCCGTCAGCCGCTCCATCAAGTTGCCGGCCTCTTGCAGGGCCAATTGCCGATCGGCAGCGGCCCGGCGTTGGCCGGCGACCAACGCCAACATCGCGACCCACGCCGCCATCGCCGCCGCCAACAGCGTGACCGCCACCGCCAACTCCACCAATAGGAAGCCGTTGCGTTTCATGGTTGCGCTCCGGGGGACTGGCTCATTTTTCGGCCGCATGCGGAATGTCCGTTGTACACGCGTGAAGGCCGAAAAATGTGCCTGTCCCCTTTCGATTTACACGCCTCATGGCCGAAAAATGTGCCTGTCCCCTTTGCCAAGGGGGACAGTCCCATTTTCGCGGCGGCCCAGCGTGCTCGCACCGCAAAGTTCTTCCCGCCGCGAAAATGCGACAGTCC